>CAZMWI010000091.1:0-12844 GCA_964569945.1 uncultured Ignavibacteriaceae bacterium | reverse complement strand
CCGATTTCAGTTCGGAGGCCATCGACCAGACGCGCGGCTGGTTCTATTCGCTGCTGGCCATCTCGACCATGCTGTTCGACACACCGGCTTTCAAGAATGTCATCGTCATGGAATTGATCCTCGACAAAGAGGGCAAGAAAATGTCGAAAAGCCGGGGGACGGCCGTCGATCCGTTCGATATTATTGCCCGGTACGGGGCCGATCCGCTGCGCTGGTATTTGCTGGCGACGTCGAATCCGTGGGTGCCGACACGCTACGACGAAGACGGTCTGGCTGAGGTCATCCGCAAGTTTTTCGATACATATAAAAACAGCTACAGCTTTTTCGCGCTTTATGCCAACGTCGATGACGTTTTAAAGCGAGCCACCGACGACGGTGTGACGGTCGATGAATTTCTGGAAAAATATGCCGGTGAGCCGGAGCGAATCGACCGTTGGATTGTCTCGCGCTATAACTCGCTGGTTAAGAAAATAACGACCCGTCTGGATAGCTACGACATCACTCCCCCGGCCCGCATGTTGACCGATTTTGTGATCGACGATTTGTCGAACTGGTACATCCGGTTGAACCGCCGACGGTTCTGGGCACCGGAAAATGACCCTTCGAAGATGCGTGCCTATCTGACCCTGTACAGGATTTTGTGCGGAGTGACTAAACTGGCCGCGCCGTATATTCCGTTTCTGACCGAATATATCTGGCGGCAGTTGGTGCCATCAGTCGAGAATGATGGTATTTCATCGGTACACTTGTCAAAATACCCGGTTTGTGATGAAGCGGCGGTCGACAGCGACCTCGAAGAGGCAATGGCAACGGCACAGAAAATTGTTTCGGTTGGAAGGGCGGTTCGGGCCAAGAAGAATCTTAAGGTTCGCCAGCCGCTGGCATCGATACTGGTTCATCTACCGGGTGAGAACAATTTCGATAAGATCAAACCGGAACTGGATGTTATCAAAGAAGAACTGAATATAAAAGCCGTGGAGCCTCTGGCCAAGGTCGACGACGTGGTCAGTTACAGTGCCAAGCTGAATTTCGCCGTGGCAGGATCCAAACTGGGCAAGCTGGTGAAAGAATCCGCCTCACAGGTAGCGGCCTGGGACAGCCAAACGGTCAGGAATTTCCGCAAAGACGGCTCGGCGACCCTAAAAACATCAGGCGGCGATGCCGTCCTCGAAACCGAGGATGTGGAGATCAAGATGATCGAAAAAGAAGGTTTAGGAGTGGACGAGCACGACGGTATCACAGTGGCGCTTAAGACGTTGATCGACGACGACCTTCGCGATGAAGGTTTCGCCCGCGAGATGGTCAACAAGATTCAGAACATGCGTAAGTCTTCCGGTTTCGAGGTTACGGACCGTATAACGGTTGAAATAAAAACCGATGAGCCGCTGCTTTCGGCTGTAAAAAGATTTGAAGAATATATTTGCAGGGAAACGCTTGCCGATCAGATTGAGCTGGTAAGCCGGATATCTCAGGATAAGAACGGCAAGAATTGGAATATAAACGGCACCATGGCGGACATCGCAGTCATAAAATAGGCGTGAGGCCGTTATGAAAAAAGAGGACCTCGAAAAGTACGAAAAGCTCCTGCTGAAAAAGCGCGAGGAGCTGTTAGAGTCCATCGTGGACAAGCGCAATCAGACGGGCAAGACGACCCGGGACGCTACCGGTGATCTGTCCAGTTATTCGTACCACATGGCCGATCAGGGCACGGATGCCATTGAGCGTGAAAAGGCTTTCATGATCGCATCAAAATCCGGGCGGCTGATTTATCATATCGATCAGGCCCTGATGCGGATCCGTAAGGGCGAGTACGGCTTGTGTCACAGCTGCGGCAAACCAATTCAAAAGGCCCGCCTGATGGCAGTACCGCACGCTAGGTTGTGCCTGGATTGCAAGGAAAAGGAAGAGCAGGAGAAAGCCAGCCGTAAGTAACATGCGAAAATACGTCCTGTTTATCTTCATAATCTTAGCGGTTGTGGCGCTGGATCAATATACTAAGCTATGGGCGGAGGCTAATCTGGCCGACGGTCAAGTTCACCAGGTCTGGGGGACCTTTTTTCAGGTTAAACTTCTTTATAACGTAGGTGGTGTTATGGGCTCCAGTCTGGGCGGGAGCACTTTTTATCTGATCTCTTCCCTGTTCGTCTTCGCGTTTGTAATGTATTTTCTTTACACTTACAGGAATTTGATTGTCGTGGCGATCCCGATGTGTATCATCGCGGGCGGTGCGATAGGCAACATAATCGACCGAATACGCCTCGGGCAGGTCATAGATTTTCTCGATTTCGACTTTTTCAATATAAATATCGGCTCTTTCCATCTCGACAGGTGGTGGACGTTCAACATTTCCGACGCCGCCATCTCGGTCGGTGTCATTTGGTTGATCTTATATCTTCTTTTCGCTCATCGGGTTCAACAGCCTGAAAATGCGGCAATAACCGAAGATTCCACGCTCGCCTGACTTGACATCTATCTGACATTGTATTATTAACCGGTCGGCGGAACCCCTCGTATTGTCTTGGGTTTCCATGAATATGAACGGCCTGCCGAGGAGGAAAAAAATGGCTGACAAACAACAAGTAATAGACGTGCTTTCCAAAATAAACGATCCTGAATTGCATCGCCCGTTGACCGATCTGGATATGGTAAAAAGTGTCGAAATCGTTGGTCGTGAAGTAAATATCGAAATTTCGCTGACTATACCGGGTTGTCCTTTGAAGCATAAGATCAGCGAGGATGTCAATACAATGGTTGGAGCGCTGGACGGTGTCGAAAAAGTCAATATCGCTTTCGGAGTTATGACCGACGAGCAGCGTAAGAACCTTCGAGCCCGGCTGTACGGTACTGATAAAGGCCAAACTCTTGAAGACGGCACTCCTAAAGTCCGTCCCGAGGATTTTACAAAGAGAGTTATTGCGGTGTCATCCGGTAAAGGCGGAGTGGGCAAATCGACCACGACCTGCAACCTGGCCGCGGCTTTAAGCGGAATGGGATACAGGGTTGGGATTCTTGATGCCGACGTGTACGGATTTTCGGTGCCGCGCATAATGGGTGTCCACGGTCAACCGACGATAATCGACGATCACATTATCCCCATGCGGCGCGAGAACATACAGATCATGTCGATGGGCTTTTTCGTGGGCGAGGACGACCCGGTTATTTGGCGGGGCCCGATGCTGCATAAAGCGATCAACCAGTTTCTGACCGACGTTTTGTGGGATAATCTCGATGTTCTTCTGATAGATATGCCTCCGGGGACCGGCGATGTCACGTTAACGGTGGCGCAGGCTATTCCTCAAGCGGAGATGCTGGTGGTGACGACACCGCAGCCGGTCGCGGCTCATACGGCCGGACGAGTCGCACGGCTGGCCGAAAAAACGAACCTGAGCGTGCTGGGTGTCATCGAGAACATGGCATATTATGAAACCAACGGCCATCGCGATTATATTTTCGGCAAGGACGGCGGAAAGAACCTGGCCGAGACGCTGAAGACGAATTTCCTTGGGGAAATTCCGATCGTGACGGCGATTCGCGAGGCATCGGACAGCGGTGAACCGGCGGAATTTTCCAACAAAAATGAAATTGCCGGTTATTACCGCGCTATTGCCGAAGCATTAGTCGCGACACAGACCTGACCGCTATCCCTTGCAATGATTGACTTTATAAATTTCGATAATTTTTTTTATGATTTATTTGCACGGTGCAATTCCGGGGATTAAATAAAGCGGCCTGTAATCACAATCGACATAAGCACTTTGCACTATCGGTAATTTTTTCCCGTAGCGGCTTGACGGGGCCGGAATCATCGCATTTATTGCTTTCACCGGATAAGCTTACACAGCAAAATGTTTACAGGGTGTGCACAAATTCAGGATGCTTGATCTTTAGTCAATCATATCAATAGCTTAACGGCAAACGCATCTGAATCGGGCTGTGGATATTTTTGTTTATAACCGGTAATGGAACTTGGGGCTAAGCGGAGTTAATTCTGCAATGTCTCTTGTGTTGGAAGGAACCGAAAACAGTGGATAATCTGTCTCACGGGGGAAAGATGATATCCGAAGCAAATTTTGATTCAAGCAAGTTATGGAATAACTGTCTTGACTATGTCGCCCTGCGGGTGAACAACCATTCATTTAACACCTGGTTCAAGCATACCCGGGGATCGCAACAGGACGACGGCTCTTTGAAAATTATCGTCCCCAACCGGTTTGTGGCCGACTGGCTATCGGACCGGTATGCCGATCTTATCGACGAGGCTTTAATACAGATTAACGGGGTGCCGATGCCGTACGTTTTCGAAATTAAGAATGGAAACGGCAGCAACGGTCAGACCGAGATCGAATTTCAGAGCCGCCCGGAGCCGGTTCGCCCGATTGCTCCGGTAACCGTCCACCCCGATTATGCCTTGAACGGTAATTATCGTTTCGACAATTTCGTTGTCGGCAGCTCCAACCAGTTTGCCCATGCCGCCGCGCTGGCCGTATCAGAGGCCCCGGGCAAGACCAATTACAATCCCTTGTTCATGTATGGCGGGACCGGTTTGGGCAAAACGCATCTTCTGGAGGCTATCGGCAACGCCGTCAAGGAGAAATTCCCCGGCAAGCGTATCCTTTACGCCTCGTCGGAAAAGTTCACGTCTGATTTTATTAATTCGCTGTCAAACGGCACAACTTTGAAATTTACGTCGCTGTATCGCACCGCCGATCTTTTATTAATCGACGACACGCAGTTTTTCAGCGGCAAAGAATCGACGCAGGAACAATTCTTCCATACCTTCAACGACCTTTATCACAGCGGCCGTCAGATCGTCCTCACGTCTGATCGCCACCCCAAGGACACCAAAGGTCTGGAAGAAAGATTGTTGTCGCGGTTCGCCTCTGGACTCGTGGCCGACCTTCAGCCGCCCGACCTGGAAACGCGCATGGCTATTTTGAGGCGGCGCATCGAGCAGGATAAATCCTCGATGCCGGAGGACGTGCTTTATTTCATCGCCGATAACGTGCGGTCTAATATCCGCGAGCTGGAGGGATGTTTGACGCGATTGACGGCTTATGCCTCGATCAGCAAGGCGGAAATCAACCTGAACTTCGCCCAGGAAGTTCTGGGCAAAGACATTTTCCAGGTTAAGAAGGAAATTACGGTCAAACAGGTGCAGAAAAAGACGGCCGAGGTGTTCAATATCGATCCGGCCATGATGACGGCTAAGAAAAAGACCGCCCCGGTAGCGTTGGCCCGTCAGGTTGCAATGTACGTAACACGGAAGCATACGTCGCTGTCTTTGAAATCTATCGGTGAAGCTTTCGGCGGGCGGGATCATTCGACAGTAATACATGCCTGTGAATTGATCGGTCAGAAGATTGAAACCGACTCCAATTTCAGAAGAAAGGTGGCCGATTTAACCCATGCTTTGCTGGCGTAGGCGGTGACGATAAACGGTTGACAATCATGAGCAGTATTTGTGGACAAAAAACAGATGTGCAAAAAAGATGTGGTTATCAATGTTTATTGACAATCGGATCAAAAAAAAATTAATATAAAAAGGGAGATTAAGAATCTGAGGCGTAGTAAGATAACGAGGGAAAGCCGCTAATTATAAACATTTTAACATTGCTTATAAAAAATATTATTTAGATATATATCCTCAGAAAAATAAAAAGAGGGTGTTTAAAAGCCTTAGTCAAGGAAGGTTTGAATGAAGTTCAATATATCGAAATCCAAACTCAATAAATGTCTTCAATCGGTAATGCAGGTAGTTCCGAGCAAATCGACCCTCCCGATTTTGTCCAATATTCTTTTCGAATCATTCGAAGACAGGATTAAGGTATCCGCCACGGATCTCGAGGTTTCTATCACGGTAACGCTGGAATGCGCCATCAGCAAAAAAGGTGTTGCGGTTCTTCCGGGACGAATACTGTTTGATATTGTCAAAGAACTTCCCGAATCCGAAATATCTTTCGAGGGCACGACCAATAGAGTGGAACTTAAAGTCCCTAACGGCTCATACAAGATTGCCTGTGCATCGGTTGAGGATTTCCCTAAGCTGCCGGTGGCCAATACCAAAAAGCAGATCGAGATCGACGGACAGGATTTGGTGACGATGATCCGCAAGACGACTTTTGCGTGCAGCAAGGATGAAACCCGTCCGGCCTTAAATGGTGTGCTCTGGTCGACCAAAGGTGATATGATGACGATGGTGGCCACAGACGGCCACCGCCTGGCTAAGGCTTCGGTAGAAAATAAAAAGCTTAAAGGACTTTCAGAAGATATTATTATTCCTCCCAAGGTTCTTGATATAATTCCGAAGTTTGTCTCGGAAAATGAACCGGTCGGTATAATTTTCGGTGAGAACAATATCATTTTCAATCTGAACGAAGTTATTTTGACGTCGCGCCTGATTGAGGGACCATACCCCAATTTCGAACAGGTCATACCCAATGAAAATGACAAGAAGATGGTCATCAATAAGGATGATCTGTCCGGTGCGGTGAGGCGTGTTTCGATTCTATCCAATGCACTGACTCACCAGGTTAAATTCAGCCTGAAGAACAACAACCTGACCATATCCACGACCAATGCCGACGTCGGCGGTGAGGGTAAAGAAACTCTGTCGTGCGAGTTTGCGGGAGAAACAATAGAACTCGGATATAACGCACTTTATATCATGGATATTCTGAATAAAATCGAGGGCGACGAGGTTCTGTTTGAACTGACCAATGCCGTCTCGGCCGGGGTGATTATTTCACCTGAAGTGCCCCGTGATGAGTATCTCTGTTTGATTATGCCGCTGCGGCTGGCTGATTAGCCAGGGTATATTATCAGCGGTTGCTTTTAGACGGTGGGGGCCTTATATATCCCGGCATGCACCTGACTCAATTAAATATTTCCAATTTCCGAAATTTTTCATCGGCAGAATTATCGTTTTGTGACGGAATCAATATTTTCCACGGGCAGAACGGTTCGGGAAAGACCAACCTGCTGGAAGCGATATTCGTCGTTTTGCTCGGTCGTTCGGCCAGAGGCGCCAACGACATTATCATGCTCAACGAACAGTCCGAGTATTATCGTCTCGAAGCGGAGGTTTTGAAAGACGGCCGAAGCCATCTTTTCGCCCTTGCCTATCAAAAGGGTGGACGGAAGAAAATCACCAAAGATAAAATCGATATAAAAATAGCCGAGCTCTTCAAAGACAACAGTGCCGTTTTTGCGGCGCCGGGAGATATCGAGATTTTATCCGGGACCCCGGCCGGGCGGCGGGAATTTTTGAATATTTATATTTCTCAGGTCTCCCCTAATTATCTTTCAGATCTGACCGAGTACCAGAAAATCCTGGCCCAAAAGAACGCTTTTCTCAAACAAGAGAGAGCCGGGGACTGCATTTATGATGACCTTCAGGTGCAATGCGGATCAAGGATAATGCATACGAGGTTGAATTTCATAAAGAACATCTCAGAATTCGCAATGAAGTATTACGACAAGATTTCCGGGGCGCATAAATTTAGTGCGCAATACAGGCCATCGGTGGCTCTGGACAACGATGATTTCAATATAGATGAAATAGCCACCGCTTTCGAACTGAAGCTCGCCAGATATAAAGAGCGCGAGAGAATAATGCAGACATCACTGGTGGGACCGCATCGGGACGATATCGAGTTTATCATACGGGATTATCCGGCGCGCACGCACGCCTCACAGGGGGAGCTTCGTACGGCGGCCATAGCGCTCAAGCTGGCCGTATTCGACTATATCAAAGAAAATCGCGGACGGACGCCGGTTTTGCTGCTCGATGAAATTTTCGCCGAGCTCGACAAAGAGCGCCGCGATATGCTGATCGAATCGTTCAATAATTTCGGGCAGGTGTTTATCACGACGGCGTCGAAGATCCCCGAGGGCCTGTCCGGGTCGGCCGAAAGCTTCCTGATAAAAGATGGTGCCATAATAGGCACCTAGAATTATAATATATCATGCCGCGTTTGAATATTGTCAGAGTGGAGAAGTCATTCGACGGACAGAAGGTCCTCGACGATATAAATCTGCAGACAGCCGACGGCGAACTGGTGGTGGTGCTGGGCCCGTCGGGCTGCGGCAAATCTACTCTTTTACGTCTGGTGGCCGGGCTGGAAGAGATCGACGCAGGCGAGATTTGGATCGGGACGCGGCGGGTCGATCAGCTGGTGCCCCAGAAGCGTAATGTTTCGTTGGTATTTCAGAATTACGCCCTCTACCCTCACATGACGGTCGAGCAGAACCTGGCGTTTCCCCTCAAGATTGCCGGAGAGAATAAAAAGAAGATCATGGACCGGGTGATACACGCGGCGTCCTTGATCGGTCTGGCCGACCGTCTGGATGCACGACCGGTGGAGCTTTCCGGGGGCCAGCGGCAGCGGGTGGCTCTGGGCCGGGCGATTATCCGTCAGCCGGATATATATCTCCTCGATGAACCGCTGTCCAACCTCGACGCCGATCTTCGCACACGTATGCGCCGCGAACTGGTGGAGCTTCAGAAAAATCTCGGCACGACCATGATCCATGTGACGCACGACCAGACCGAGGCGCTGACTATGGCCGACCGTCTGGCCGTGATCGAATCCGGCAAGATCAGACAGGTCGGGACGGTCGATGACGTCTATAACCGCCCGGCGGACCTGTTTGTGGCGTCGTTTATCGGGACGCCCAAGATGAATTTCATGACCGGGTGGATTACGGAAAACACGATCAAGCCGTTCAATCTGTCGATAGTGCACGTGCCCGCGGATTATGAATTCCAGGAAGTGACGGTGGGAATTCGTCCGGAAGATATATTGATCGGCGCCGACGGGTTGTTTGGCGGAGAGGTTTCGGGTATCGAGTATCTCGGGAACCGGAGTGTCGTGACCTTCAAGTACAATGATGTACTACTAAATACGGTTACGGATTCTGGTAAGTACAGTATCGGGGAGAATATCAGGTTTTCGGTCAATACTGGCCGGTGTCATATATTTCATAAAGAGTCGAGTGAGTGTTTGAGCAGTTGACTTGTGTACACCGTTCTCGGAATAAATAATAAGATAAGACTGGATCACCGGTCAAGCCCGGGATGACAGTGAAAGTACTGGCCATATTGGTCAAAGACCCGGCGGGTCTGAGGACCCGCCGGGCACAACGTACGTACTAATGCAGTGTCCCGCCGCCCGAAGGTCCTGAATTATCATGAGGGATTGCGGTGGGGTCACAAGATGTCGGGTTTCTCGAAAACTCGGAACCCGACCTACCAGAACTAAGACAGCTTATTTAAGCAGGACTGCTTTGACTATTCTGTTCTGATCGTCGGTTGAGGCTTTGATGAAATAGACGCCCGAAGCGGCTTTTGAACCGTCCCAGATGTATTCGTACTTCCCGGCCGGGATGGTATGATCCGCAACCTGGTCGACTTTCTGTCCGGCTACGTTGTAGACTTCTATTTTCAAATGAGATTTACTGTTCAATTCAACCGGGATGTTCAGGCTCGGATTGAAGGGGTTGGGGTATGGCGCACCGAGAGTGAACGATGATGGAAGAACCGATTGCGGGGGATTATCGATTCCGGTAGTGATGGATATATCGTAAATATTGAGATTGCCGGATTGAATAGTGAATAGTTTTGGGTCACCGCCGGTGTTCATAGGCGAATAGGCAAAAACGGTATCGGATGATACAAGGAACTCAGAGGAAGAATCGGATATTTGCCCGTCGGAAGCACCCCGGAGATAGAGCCGGTTGTTTTGCACCGTAAACAAATCGCCGGGAAAATCCGCGTCGGCAAAGATGTATTTTATGTCCGGTTGTTCGGTGATATCTATTTTCCAGAGGGTGTCCATACGGTCGGCCGCGGCGATGTTATAACAGGCCAGGTATTTGGCCCCAAGGTCGCAGTGAGTTTCGGTAGTGCCATCGAAAGACCAGCCATCGGATCGTTGATCGAGCACGGTTGCGAATTCATAGCCGGACGTCGATGGATCGATATCGTCTATCCAGTATGGTCCGAAAAGCGCGTACTGGTCATAATACTGTTCATCGCATTCAAACTCAAATGGAGCCGTTCCGGCAAATACAACCTGGTCGTCGACGTAGCCTCGTAAATATGATTGATATCGCGTTATTAGATAATCGGGGTAATGTCCAACCGAATAGGAATATGACGTATTTACGACCATATTCACAATGTTATCGGGGTTAAACAGCGGCACTGGTTTATAATCCGTATACGGCAGCCAGTCGATAATCGGATAGGAGTTATCTAAAATATAAATCACATAGTCGAAATAATCGATATACTCGTCACATATTGGTGATAATTTGCAGTTCATAACCTGATACTTGAGTCTGGCATAGAGTTCTGGCTCACCGTCGTTGTCGGCATCGGCATAAAACAGACTGTCGCAATCCCGATACCAAAAATGTTCGTACGACGCTCCGGGCGGTTGATCTATATATTGCGTGATGGCGTTATTGTAATCAAGGGTGCTAATGTGGGCAATAATGATATTTTCATTGTTATCGTATCCGTTGTAAAGATTTCGGAATTCGACGAAATCGAGAAGGGTATCGCTGTCGAGATAAGCCGCGGCGTACTTTGATCTGGCTCCGTTGTCACCTTTATTAAAATAGTCGATGGTTCTGTTATATTGAAGTGACCAGGTTGCGAACATTTTGTCGTTTTCGGCCTGGATTTCAAAGAAACCGTCGCCGTCGTGGTCGGTAACCTTGAACGCGGTCGATTGATCGAGATAGAATGAGTCGGGCAGTGCGGCCGACATATCCAGATGCAGATTAATTCCGGCCACTGCGGGAGCGGCGATTAAAATCAATAGAATTAAAGATAGCCTTATCATTTTTTAGTCCCCTATGTTAATTATAATGACGCTTATTTTGGGGATTTGTCAAGTATGAATTTGGAAAGCCCCGGCGGGTCTGAGGACCCGCCCTTCAAAGTTCAGGGCAGGCCGGGCACAACGCTCGTGATAATATGATCGGGGTGCCCCACCGCCCGAAGGTCCCGAATTCTCATGAGGGATTGCGGTGGGAAATTTTATCAAAAACAAGAAACGACTGGATCCCGGGTCAAGCCCGGGATGACATTGTTGGGGCTTTGGTACATTGAGATAAAGATGTCAGGAGATAAATTTATCCGGAATTCGTTTGCCTTGGTCAGGAAGCGAATTTGTCGAATTTTTCCCAGTAAGTTTCGGAGAGCTTATACGGCGTGAAGTCGCCCTGGGCTTCGGCTGGCACAATCAGGCCCATCCGCTCGGCGTAATTTAACAGCTCGATGAACTCGGTGTATTTATACATCTGGACAGTTTCGGGGGCATCGGGACCGAACGACCACTCTCCCTCTTTCTTGCCGAGCGCGCCGACGTTGTCTTTGCAGAGGGCGTGGAGATACTGCTGGAACGAGTATTGCTGCTTATCCAGATAGTCGATAGGCGGCTGGGGCATAGGGATAGGCGCCCCGAGCGCTATTTCATATCGGAAATGGCTATATGTTTCGATACCCATATTTCTATAATCGGCTATTTCCCATAAAATTAACAGCTTTAATTGAGTCTAAATTTGGATAAATTTTGACACGTTGTCAATAAAAATGATTAAAGAAGTCCGGGAACCGGACAAGCCTTATTTGACGCGCTTCGAGAAGCGCAGGGATGAAAAAGTGAAGACGGCGATGCCGAAGATTATCATCGCTATCACCTGCTTGTGTAAAATATCTATTGACGAGCCTTTCATCATTATCCCCCGCACGATAGTCATGTAATAGCGCAACGGGTTTAAATAAGTCAGTGCCTGCACCACTTTGGGCATGTTGGCGATCGGAATGAAAAAGCCCGAAGTCAGGATCGCGAAAATCGAAAAGAACCACGCAAAAAACATCGCCTGCTGTTGAGTTCTGGTTGCGGTCGAGATGAACATGCCTACCCCGAGCGACGTGAACAGGTAGATAAACGACAGGAAGTACAAAAGTCCCCATGAACCCGCGAACGGTATTTTGAACCAGATAATCCCGAAAGCCAACGCGATTGACATTTCAACGAAGCCGATTATCGCGAACGGGATGGTTTTGCCGAGGATCAGGCCGGGGGTGGACATGGGTGTGACCATGAGCTGCTCGAGCGTCCCCCGCTCGCGCTCGCGGACGATGCCCATCGCGGTCAACATGACGGTTATCATGGTCAACAGTACCGCCACGATGCCGGGAACCATGAAATAGACCGACTCGGCTTCGGGGTTGAAGAGGTTTTTCTGGCGCAGCTGTATCGGCATGTTGAATCCCAGGACGCGCTTGTTGAACCGGGCGGTGATGAGGCCGGCGTAGCCGAGGGTGATCGACGCGGTGTTAGCGTTGGAACCATCGAGCAGCAATCCGACTTTGACTTTTTCGCGATTGTCGATTTTTTCAGAGAAATCGTTGGGGATGACCAAAATCGCGTTTCTGCGGTTCTGGCGGAAAGCGAGATCGGCGTTGAGAAGCGGGAGCTTGTCTTTGGAGGTTACGAAATAATCCCCGGCCGACAGTGAACGCATGTAGTCGCGCGACAGGCTGCTGTGGTCGAAATCGTAGACAGCGGTGTTGATGAGTTTGACGTCGGTCGAGACGGCGTAACCCAGCAGAAGCAGTTGTACGAGCGGCATAATGAACAGGAGCCGTAGCATGATAGGGTCTCGCAGGACCTGCCGGAATTCCTTTATGATTAGTGCAATGATAGTCTGTATCATGGTTTAACCGATTTTCAGTTTAAAGCGTTTGGTGGCTACGGTCAGCAGGATGAAAGTTATCAATATCAAAATCGCTGCCTGGGGCCAGAGTTCGGCCAGGCCGGAGCTTTTG
>CAZMWI010000090.1:0-13035 GCA_964569945.1 uncultured Ignavibacteriaceae bacterium | reverse complement strand
CTTAGCAATGTTTCGATATCGGAATCCTTTGACAAAGCGACGTTTTTCGAGTCGGTTGATTATTCAACTTATCTATCGGTCCCGGAAATAATAAAATATCAAATGGACAAGCTCGGCCGGGTGAAATATTTCAACGAAAAAGAGTTGTTCGAAGCTTATCCTGCTCTTTAGGTTACGAATTTCCTGTAATACCACTTGACGGCCCGAGAAATTTCTTTATAATCCTATAATTTTATAACCTTTTAAAGTCGTCCGGCGAGGCGACAAAAGGAGTTTAGTTATGCTCAAAATCCCAAACTGATTTCTAGCGGGCCGAAGGCCGTTTTTTATAATAGTCTATTTATACAGCCAGGAAATTAGGAGGCAAATTGCAGGATATAACCGGAGAAATTTTGCTCGACAGTGAAGGCATGGACCGGGCCATCACGAGGATCTCGCACGAAATACTGGAGAAAAACCGCGGCGCTGACACGCTGGTTTTGATCGGGATCCTGTCGCGCGGCGCCGATCTTGCCAAACGCATCGCGGGCAAAATCAAAGAGATAGAAAATGTCGAAGTGCCGGTCGGACTTCTCGACATAAACTTGTATCGCGATGATGTGCACTCCAAGCTCGATCAGCCCATCATTCAAAAGACGGAAATTCTTTTTGACATCGTTGATCGCAATGTAATTTTGGTCGACGACGTACTTTTCACCGGCCGCACAATCCGAGCGGCGCTCGATGCCATAGTGGATTTCGGGCGACCCCGTTCGATTCAGCTGGCTGTCCTGATCGACCGCGGGCATCGTGAACTGCCAATCCGGCCTGATTTTATAGGCAAAAACATACCGACCTCGAAAGACGACCGGGTTCTTGTTCGTCTGCATGAACGTGATGACAACGACGTTGTCATCTCCGAAAAGAACGGTTTGAAAGGAGGCGACAAATGAACGCTTCCGCACTACGATCGAGACATCTGCTGGGACTCGAAGGCGTCACGCGCGAGGAGATTAGTCTCATTTTGGATACTGCCGATACATTCCGGGAAATTATAGACCGTCCTATTAAAAAGGTCCCGACCCTTCGCGGCATAACCGTTTTGAACCTGTTCTATGAACCTTCAACCCGGACCCGCATTTCATTCGAACTAGCCGAGAAGCGTCTTTCGGCCGACACGGTTAATTTTGCGAAGTCTGGTTCGTCGGTATCCAAAGGCGAAAGCCTCAAGGATACGGTGCGCAATATCGAATCATTGAAGATAGATATGATTGTCATCCGGCATTCGTCGACCGGCTCGCCGTTTTTCCTGACGCAGTTTGTCGATTCCAATGTCATCAACGCCGGTGACGGTTCCCATGAGCACCCGACGCAGGCGCTTCTGGATATGCTGACTATTCGCCAGAAGTACGGTAAACTCGACGGACTTCGGGTTGTACTTATCGGTGACGTCAAGCATTCCCGCGTGGTACGTTCCAATATCTGGGGTTTGAAAACGATGGGTGCGTCGGTGGCGGTCTGCGGACCGTCGACGCTCCTGCCATACGAGGCCGAAAAGTTCGGCGTGGATATTTATACCGATCTCGACAAGGCCCTCGACGGTGCCGATGTAGTAAACGTCATGCGCATACAACTGGAACGCCAGCAGGCCGGGCTGTTGCCGTCGCTTCGCGAGTACACCAATTTGTTCGGAATGACCAAAGAGCGGCTGCATCATCTGAACGACAATTACACCATCATGCACCCGGGGCCGATGAATCGCGGCGTCGAAATCACTCCGGAAGTCGCCGACAGTGAATCCTCGGTGATTCTCAACCAGGTAACCAACGGCCAGGCGGTGCGGATGGCTGTCCTGTATCTTTTATCCGGCAAGAAAGAAGAGCGGGGGGAGGAGGCATAAATGGCAGCGAATAAATATGATCTGGTGATAAAGGGCGGCAGAATTATCGACCCCGCGCTCGGTTTCGGCAAAGAGGCGGATATATTTATAAAAGACGGGAAAATACAAAATGTCCTGACACCGGAGAAAGCACAGGCCGAATATCAGCATGTGCCCTCGGAAAATGTTATTGACGCGACCGGCAATCTGGTTGTTCCGGGTTTGATCGACATGCACGTGCATCTTCGTGAGCCCGGTCGTGAAGATGAAGAAACGATTGTCACGGGCTGCGAAGCGGCCGCCGCCGGAGGGTTTACATCGGTTTGCTGCATGCCCAACACCGATCCGATTATAGACAATCAGGAGACGGTTAAATTCGTCATCTCGCGAGCTCAGGAGGCGGTTGCCAATGTCTACGTTGTCGCCGCGATCACCAAGAAAAGTGAGGGAAAAGAGCTGGCGGAGATCGGCGATCTGGTGAAAGCCGGGGCGGTGGCCATATCTGACGACGGCCATTTCCTGCAAAATCCCGAGCTTATGCGCCGCGCTTTGGAATATGCCAAAATGTTTAACATCCCAATAATCACCCACGCCGAGGATAACTTCCTTTCGGCCGGGGCCATAATGAATGAATCATACCAGTCAACTCGTCTCGGTATGAAAGGTGCGCCGGCCGTGTCCGAAGAGATAGCCGTTCTTCGCGATATAAAGTTGGCCGAGTTCATAGGCGGCCGCGTGCATATAGCTCATGTGTCAACCGCCGGGGCAGTAGCGGCGATTAGGTCGGCCAAAGCCAACGGGGTAAAAATTACGGCCGAAGCGACGCCGCATCATTTTACTCTGACCGATGAAGAGATTGGAAAGAAATTCGATACAAATCTGAGAGTAAATCCGCCGCTTCGTACCCGCAAAGACGTCGATGCGGTGATCGAGGGTTTGGTCGATGGTACAATTGATTGTATTGCATCCGATCACGCCCCTCACGCCGAAGAGGAAAAGGACGTGGAATTCGACCAGGCGCCTCCCGGCATGATCGGCTTGGAAACGACGCTCGGGCTGGTTAAGACATATCTGATCGACAAAGGATTTCTTAACTGGGCCGATGCCGTCGGCAAGATGTCGTACAATCCGGCCAGAATCCTCGGATTGCCGGGCGGGACTCTCGAAATCGGTTCAGTCGCGGATATTACGATTATCGATCCGGAGAAAAGATGGACGGTCGAGAGAGACAAATTCCGATCTAAGGCCAAAAATTCGGCTTTTATCGGGTGGAAGCTTACCGGGCGAGTCAACCGCACCATCCTGGCGGGCAAGCCCGTTCACATATCAAAATAGTATCGAATTAAAAGAGCGGCCGCAATCGGCCGCTCTTTTTGGCATTTATTTCGGATTGGTTATCGAACCCATAAACAGAATTGTGCCGGATGCATTGTCCTGTATGATGAACAGGTACGGATGATCCGCCGTAAAGGTGAACGTCTCTTCGGGATTGAAGCTGGTCGCTTTCATCATTATCACGGCCGTCGATGCCGCCGCTTCAGTGCCTTCCTCGTTGATTTTCACGAAGGCCTTATGAAGCACGTCGCCGATATACAGGCCGGACTGTCCCGGCTGAAGCATCTTCCTGAAGTTGGCTCGCGGCTCGAAGGCGATTTCCATCCCCATGCCTTTTAGCACATCGTTCAGATTCAACTCGTAATCGAGTTCGATTTTCGGGATGGTTACGGTACCTTTTATTAGCGACAGTTGATTTTTCAGGTCATTGATTTTCTGAGCGGTAAGATTTTTTATGAATTCATCGTACGGCTTACCTTTATCAGGAAGCAAAACCAGCATACTAAGATCATCGCCGGAATAAGGCAACTCGACAACCTGCACGCCATCGGATTCGGTATACATAAACTTCTCGGTTTGTGTCATCATGGGGGTAAGAATCGTGTCTCCGCCGAGAGGGTAAAAATTGTGAATCATTGACAGCCTCTTGGCGAATTCGTATTTCCACTGGCCCTTGAAATATATGGCGTTGAGAAGCACCATAGCGGCGTCGGGGCTGAGCCTGTCTATCATATGTTTGATGCGGGCGTTGGTCCTGTCGACGACCCACTGGTTTATCCTATTGACAGCTTCCTGATTAAAAGGGAGGTTGACGATTTCGGAATTGTAGTATGATGCGACCGTGTCTGTAAAGTCTTTATTAATGGGGAAAGATTCCTCAATCCAGATGGAGTTGGCTATGTTGAGTCGACTGCTTGGATCATTAGATTCCAGACGCCCAAGAAGGTTTTGGTTATACCGGTTGATGTCGGATAGTTTAAGCCCGTTTAATTCCAGAACCCGGACCATAGCATCACGAGTTTCACTTTCGGCGCCGTTGTAGGTCATTGTCAACGCCATATCTATCGACAGCGGCGAAAAAAAGATATTGTCCTGTCCGTTTTGGTCGACGATGTGCGACAGCAGATTAAAAGCAAAACGATTACCGGCTTGTGTGATTTCTTCCGCTCCGGCTGTTATAGGTATAGATGAAAGCAACGAAAATACAATCGCTACAGCAATGTGTTTCTTGAATCGGTCCATACGACCTCCCGTGAAAATTAAAAGTGTATTTACAATGTATACAGGTTGTCGCGATATTTCTTCCATAAAAAAAAGCGGCCTGTCGGCCGCTTTTCGGAAACCTGTTGTATTAAAATAACTTGTATGTCACACCCAGCGCCAGGGTCTCTTTGAGACGACCTTTTTTGCTGATTTGTTTATCATATAGAAGCTGGGTGTAAAACGTCACCTGGACATATTTCGCAATCTGGGCGGCAATGCTGTTTTCCCAGTTGATATCGATTGCCTTCCAATAATTTTCAACTTCGGTCCCTTTAAACTCATCCTTCCTGGAATAGTAAAAGGCCTTGTATGCCGTCAGCTTGCCCGTATAGCCAAGATTGTCCGCCAGCACCAATTTGACATCGGTGTTCCATTCCACGCCGCCGTCGGTCGCTGTAACCGTTTTTATTCCACCCGGATTCTCGGGGTCATCGACGTTGCGGTCGATGCTTTGCCTGATAGCCAGACCGAGACGAGTCAGGATATCATCTTTTTCTTTTTTCAACAGCTGTTTGGCAATACCGGCCGATTCCGTAAGAAGCATAGGATTAATATATTTCTTGCGGGTGGCAACCGAGGCATCGAGAAACTGACTTTCGAAACGAACGGCTACATAAGGATCGACCCAGGTTTTAAAATCAAACAGGCCAACGGATTCGATGTCGATTTTATCGCTCGTTTTTTCGGGCTTGGACCATTGTTTGGTTTCATTGTCCTGACTAACGGTCTGGCCGAAAGACAGCTTGACCGTATTTTTCAGTGAAAAGACTTCGGTAAACTTGCCGGTAAACAAGCCATTGGCGTTGCTGACCCAGGTTACCTGGCCCTCCTCTCCGCCGGTCCAGCTGTCGGAATAAGCCGCTTGCGTGACATTCAGTCCTAAATCGAAAGATTTTTCCCAGGTTACCGCCCCGGCCGATCCGCCCAGATACAACGAGAAGACAAACCCCGTAATTAATATTAACTTTGTCCTTTTCATAATTAAATCCTCCTTTGTGTTTTCAAAAAGCGCTTTCAAGGAAGAATATCAATAAAAAATTTATCAATCGAAATCAACCAATATGTTGTGGGGCATGTGGGTTTGAAAGGTATTGACTTTTGTCAATAACCCCGCTAACCTGCCCTTATGCCGGAGTTAAATCTCGATTCCAGTTTACAATATCTAAAGGGGGTCGGTCCGAAGCGTGCGGAAATCCTGTCTAAAGTCGGGCTGAACAGTGTCAGGGATTTACTTTACTATATTCCGAGGGCCTATCTGGATCGCAGCAATATAATCGACATCGGAGAAATAAAAGCCAATACCGATGTCACCGTCATCGGACGCGTATATACGACCGGCATTTTGAAAGGCCGTCGCCAGCGGTTCGAGGTGGTTGTCGGCGATGATACAGGATATATCGCACTTATCTGGTTTTCCGGATTTCAGTATCTCCAGAAGATGATCAAAAAAGGCGACATTTTCGCGGTCACCGGACGGGTAACATATTTCATGCAGCACCAGATTGTCCACCCCGAACTGGAACGAATCGAAGATGAAGACAGCCGGTTGATTCATACGGGACGCATCGTTCCGGTTTATCCATCGACGGGTGAATTGAAAAAGGGAGGCGTGACCGGTCGCCTGATGCGTCAGTTGATAACCGCGGTACTTACGGCGGTCGGGACTAAGATCGATGATTATCTCCCTTCGGGATGGGCCTCTCGATATTCGTATCCGGAGCTTCCGGAGGCTATTCGGCAGATACACTATCCCGACTCCATGGATGCCCGAAACAGTGCCCGGCGGCGACTGGCTTTCGACGAGCTATTGGAATTGCAGTATATCATTTTGAATGCCCGGAAATCATTCAAGGAAAAAGAGAAAACCCACCAGTATATTAAGAAACATACCAGGCCGGGACAATTAGTCAAACAACTACCTTTCCGCCTGACCGACGATCAGAAGAAAACTCTTGAGGATATATATAACGATTTGCGCTCGTCGAAACCGATGCATCGACTGGTGCACGGTGATGTCGGCTGCGGTAAGACAGTGGTCGCGATATTGTCGGCCGTATTTTGCATTGAAAGCGGCTTGCAGTGCGCCTTCATGGCTCCGACGGAGCTTCTGGCCGAGCAGCATTTTCATAAATGGCAGGAGCCGTTGGCGGAAATCGGCATCAGGTCGACATTGGTGACGGGTTCGGTGCCGAAAAGGGAGAGAAACGTTCTCGAAAAAAAAATCGCCGCCGGGGAAACTGATCTGGTTTTCGGGACTCATGCCATTATATCGGCGCCGCTTGAATTCAAAAATCTCGGGCTGGTCATTATCGACGAGCAGCATCGGTTCGGTGTCATGCAGAGAGGGCGGTTGGTCGGCAAGGGGAGCGATCCCGACGTGCTGGTCATGAGTGCCACGCCTATACCGCGAACGCTGGCATTGACCTTGTATGGGGACCTCGATATAAGCTCCATCAAGTCACTGCCGCCGGGCCGACAACCGAGCAAAACAGTCTGGCGCAGCGCCGACTCGCGGGGGAATATGTACAAATTCCTGAAAGGCCGCCTGAAAGAAGGCGAACAGATATTTATTATATATCCGCTGGTCGAGAAGTCCGAAAAGCTCGATTTGCAGGCCGCTGAAGAGGAATATAAAAATCTTAAGGCAAAGGTTTTCAAAGATTTTCGGCTGGGCATAGTGCACGGTCGCACTAAAAGAAACGAGCGCGAAAAAGTAATCAGGGATTTTCGAGATGGAAAGATAGACATTCTCGTTGCAACGACCGTCATTGAAGTCGGACTCGATGTTCCCTCGGCCACGATTATGATTATCGAGCATGCCGAACGGTTCGGCCTGTCGCAATTGCATCAGCTGCGGGGCAGAGTCGGGCGCGGTGGAACGCCCGGGCTGGTGGTTGCCGTAGCGGTACCTCCGTTAAGCCAGATCGCCCGCAAAAGACTCGAATTGTTTGCATCGTGCAGCGACGGTTTCAAAATAGCCGAAGCGGATCTGGAACTGCGGGGCCCCGGTGAATTTTTCGGGACCCGCCAGCATGGGCTGCCGGAACTCAAAATTGCCAATCTGGCCACCGATGCCGATATGTTGCCGACGGCCAGGGAAATATTACGGGGTCTGCTCGAGGCCAATAAACCGCTTGACAAAGACCACCGGCGTGTCTTAAGCTATTTAAAACGACGTGCCGCCGACAGACAAACCTGGGGGCGGTTCGGATAGGCAGCCGTAAGGGGAATATTGAATGAAAATCCCGGAGCAAACCGATGAATGATAAATTAGGCAAAAACATAGATGTCTATTTTTTCACGCTGGTGACTTCTTTGCAGGCGGCCGCCTGGCAGCAGCTGGGCAAGATCGCGTCGCCGATCACGGGCAAGGTCGAGCGCAACCTTCCCCAGGCTCAGCTGAGTATTGATATGCTGAACATGATAGCCGAGAAATCAAAAGGCAATCTTACCGATGAGGAAAGCCGTATGATTTCCGGGATTCTCTATGAATTGCGTATGAATTATGTCGATGAATCAAATAAGCCGGTTCCTGATACTCCGGGAGAAAATAAAGAGCCCGAGCCCGGGAGTTCCGATACGGAAAATAAATCGGAAAATGATGAAAATAAAGGCTCGGAAAATTAAATTATAGAGACCTCAAATTTCTATCTGACAGCCCCGTAAGTTGGCTTTAATATTGCATTTTCTGCGAAGAGCAGTATATTTTATATGGGATAATTATGGAAAGACTGCTGGTGACAGACAAAATTCAATCTGAATTCGAAAAGCGTTTTGGAAATAGTGTGAAGATAAATCATCCTCTGGATTCATATTGTACTTTTGGAACCGGAGGAAACGCGAAAATTTTCGCTGAAGTTCACGCTGCCGATGAAATAGCCAGTTTAATTAGAACAGCGACTGAGTTGAATATCGACGTTTTTATGGTCGGCGGCGGCTCCAATTTGCTTATTTCTGATTCGGGTTACAACGGATTGATTCTTAAAAATTCAATTATGGGTCTGGAAAAACAGGGCGAAAGCGTTATAAGCGGAGCCGGCGAGGAACTTCAATCTTTGATTGATTTTGCGGCCGACAGCGGCCTATCCGGTCTGGAATTTGCTACTGGTATATATGGGACAGTGGGTGGAGCTATATTTGGAAATGCCGGAGCCTACGGTTCTGAAACCGGAAGCATTCTGGAATGGGCGGAACTTGTTGATAGACAGGGTAATATAAGGACGGAAGAAGCGGCCTACTTCGAATTCGCCTATCGCTGGTCGAGATTGAAGACCACCGGGGAATTCATAACTAAGGCGAAATTTGCACTGAAATCGGGCAATAAAGAGGCAATTCGCAGCAAAATGGTTGAAGTTATGACACAACGTGAGTGCAAATTACCGGTGAAAAAGAAAACTGCCGGGTGTTTTTTCAAGAATATTCCCGATCCGAGCCAGCCGTTTGGAAAACTTCCGGCCGGAAAGCTCTTGGATGAGATCGGAGCCAAATCTATCTCAGTGGGAGGGGCCAGGGTGTTTGAAAAGCACGCCAACATAATTATTAACGATGGAACGGCCAATTCAAATGATATCAGGCTTCTGGCCGACCGCCTTAAAAAGCTGGTTCAGGCCAAATTCGGTGTCGAGCTTAAAGAAGAAGTCACCCGATTGGGTAAATTTTAAAAAGGAGCGATTATCGAAAGATTTTTCTAAAGATTTAAAATGAACCGAATAAATTTTCGGTACAGCGCTGAACAGGAAAATCACATATTTAATTGCAACCGCTGTTCTTCTTTTAACGGCCGGTTCCATAAAGGCTGGATGCGGAGTCCAGGCCAAGCTCGAAAATCCGCCGGGTTATATTTCCCCATACCCCCCTGAGGGTATCGACCCGGTTATTTCAATAGATATAAATAATCCTCCGCAACTGCGGATGATATATCATACCCGTCCGGACGTGGTCGATTCCGATTATGAGACGGGTACGATCGTTTTAAATTCCAGCTATTACAAACACGGTCCTTACAAATATGACTATACACCTCTTGCCGTCGACGCCCGGGCCTTTGCCGATTATCGGGTAAGGGTTGGTATTGAGCGTCGTCGCAATGACTTTAAAGCAGAAACTCTTCAGAAACGCCAGCGGGACAGGGGCGGCGGCCTCGTGAACCTTCGCATTCCCATAAAATCCAAAACGGTGGAATCGCTCTTCGGTGAAGGCGGAGCCGGAATTAAAGTCTCCGGTTATCACCGGATAAATTTCTCGGGTCGTTCCACGTGGACCGACCAGGCCAGCACGTCGACCTACAAGCAGAGCAAGTTCCCGTCTTTGAATATGGAGCAGGAATCGCGCTTCGATATCAATGGTACCGTTGGTACCAAGATTTCGGTATCGGTATCACAGGATTCCAAGACCGACATCCCTCTCGCCAATCGCATTATGCTGCGTTATAAAGGTGATGAAGACGACATAATCAAAACCATAGAAGCCGGAAACACGACGCTTTCTCTGCCGAACACTCAGTTTGTCGGTTACTCGTCGCGTATCCAGGGTCTGTTCGGAATCAAGACGACCGCTCAAATCGGGGCCCTTGAACTGACGGCCATTGCCAGTCAGGAAAAAGGTACGACGGAGCGAACGTCGATTTCGGCCGGAGCCAGCGCCAGCAAAAACTATGTTCGGGATTATAACTACGTGCAAGGGCGCTTTTATGACCTGGGACGACTTCCGAACCTGCGCGGCATTACATATGATACATATGATTTTAGCCCGGGGGATTCCATTGTCTATATCGAAATCTATCGGGCTGTCAAGACCAATGTCTCGACGCCGGAAGCAGGTCACAGGCTTGCCAATTTTTATATCGATCCCCAAAGCGATGATAGCGCCTATAGTCAAACCGACGTGGTTCCGATAGACGGCGATTATTACGTGCAGCCCAGTGAGCATTGGGTATTGTTCGATCAGGCTTACGGCGGTTCGCAGGGTGAGGTCGGTGTCTATATGATAGTCAAAAGGGTTAACGGGGTCGTTGATACCATCGGCAGCGTCACAACCGACGGTGATGTGCCTTTAAAATTAAAAATGATCCGATCCAAATCTCCTATCTCCACCAGCCCTACCTGGAATTACATGTGGCGAAATGTGTACTATTTAATGCAGACCAATATCGATCTGGATGGACTCGAAATCAATGTCTACAAGGGCGGAGCCAATACGGAGCGGACCGGAGATAACCTGGATCACCAAAATGGCATCAGGTATATAAATATTCTCGGGCTGGATCGTCTGGATCAGAGCGGGAATTTAAAGCCCGATGGCCTGGTCGACGTGAAGACCAACCTGGTCGACGACACCAGGGGATTTTTGATCTTCCCGGAAAGAAAACCATTTGCGTCGGACACAAGCTGGACAGGAAACCCCAAAGATACTCTTGAGGTGAAGGTTCCGGAGATATACAGCAGCGGGACAGGATCGAATGGTCCTGTTGAGAACAGTACGTATTATATCGAAGTTTCCAATAAAAGCCGCGCTTCTGAAGTACGTCTGGGCAAAGCCAATATTATTGAAGGATCGGAACGCATAACGCTCAATGGGGCCGAACTTCAGAGAGGCACCGATTATAATATTAATTATGATTTCGGCCAGGTTACGTTTCTATCCGCCGATGCCCTTGATCCCAACGCCAATCTGAACATAGATTTTGAATATGCTCCGTTCATTGCCGCTCAGAAAAAAACCCTGTTCGGCGTACGCGGTGAATATGCCTTCAGCAATGATCTGAGAGTAGGGTCAACATTTTTATATAAATCCGATAAGGCGACCGCGCGCAAACCCAAAATCGGACAGGAAACGGCCAAGACAATTGTCTGGGACGCCGATATCAGTTTTAAAACCAAAACGAATTTGCTTACCACACTTGCCAATGCCCTGCCTTTCCACAGCACGGATGTTCAGTCGAACCTGGCGTTTTCGGCCGAATTTGCGCAATCCATTCCCAATCCCAACGTCGACGGTGTCGCCTATATCGATGATTTCGAAGGTGCCCGGGATGCATATTCCCTGGGTGTTTTCAGAGAAACCTGGCATTACAGTTCAAGGCCGCAGCCTTTGCCCGATTATCGCAGGAGAGCCCGTCTGGTTTGGTACAACCCGTACAATCAGGTTTTGACAACCGACATCTGGAATCGTGATGAACCAACCAGCGGAAGCCGGACCAATGTGCTGACTTTGGAGTATCGCCCTGCCATTCAGGACCTCCGTATAAGTGACGCCAATGAAGATACGGCAAGCCATGTTTCCGAGAATCCTGATCTTTCGTGGGCAGGAATAATACGCACACTTACCGGCGGCGCTACCAATCAGGAAGAAGCCAAACTACTTGAAATCCGGCTTAAGGGAACTAAGGGCATTCTCCATATAGACATGGGCCAGATCTCTGAAGATATCGATGGAAGCGGCGCTCTTACCACTGAGGATAAGAAAGGCGCCAATGATGTCTTTAATGGTATTCTTGATCCCGGGGAAGATGTTGGTCTGGATTTAATTCCGGACGCGGATGAACCCGGATATGATTCAGATACGCTTCCCGATCCCCATGGCGATGACTGGTATTATAATGGAGTCGGCGACGGTTGTAACGGGTGTGATGAAAATGACTATTCGCATATTAATGGAACAGAAGGAAACTATCTTGACCCCGGCACCTATGGCCGCCCGGATTCTGAAAACGAAAATAACGGGCAGGGCATAAATCTAAAAAACGATTATTTTTCGTATCGCGTCGACCTTTCGAGTGACCGTTTCTTTGTCGAAGGATCCGAACTTAACAACTGGCGGAGTTATCGTATTCCTCTTCGTAACCTGGAAGCCATTGACGAAGAGGTCGGCACACCAAGCTGGCAGGCAATAGATTATGTTCGCATTTGGCTGGAATCACCGACCGGTGAGAATATTACACTTCAAATAGCCGCTCTGGATTTGATTCAATCAAACTGGGGAGACACCGTTTTGTACGCCGATTCGTTAAACAGCACCACAACGTTCAACGTCGCCGTTATTAATAATCAGGAAAATTCCTCGATCTATACCCCGCCTCCCGGTGTCGAGGGGTACTACGATCAGTCCACGCAAACTCGCGAACCGGAGCAATCGTTGTTGCTACATTTTGACAGCCTTACGGCCGGCGACGTCTGCCTGGCCGAACGGAATCTTTTTGAAGCCAACAACTATATGGGCTATAGATCGTTGAAGATGTTTGTTAATACTCCGACCGAGGATCTTCCCGAAAACGGCATAATCTTCTCTTTCCGTCTCGGACAGGACCGCAACAACTATTATGCTTATCAGGATACACTCCATCCGAGCGTCGCCGGCGAGGCCTGGCTGCAAAATGAGGTCGATATTGATTTCAACGAAATAACGGCTTTAAAAGAATACATGCTGGAGGACCGTATCCTGAATCCCGAGGCACCCAAAGACACATTGGCCGGGAATTACCGGGTGGTTGGCAATCCGACAATTACCCGGGTAAAATACCTCGCCATATCGGTTGTCAACGTTGACTCGACCAAAACTCCCACCGGTGACATCTGGTTAGA
>CAZMWI010000089.1:0-13067 GCA_964569945.1 uncultured Ignavibacteriaceae bacterium | reverse complement strand
GACGGTGTGCCGGACCTGATCGCGGACGTGCTCTCCGATGGTGACGCCGACTGCCGGATAATGCCGAGGTGACTCTTGAACATCACAAACTGCATATCCAAAAACTGCTGGCAGGAACTCTTTCGAAGACCAATTCTCCATTCAGCGTACTCGCCGCCGTATTTGTCGACATAATTCCCTATATCTTTGATGATCCGCTTAATCCGTGGCATTGACTTCGTTTTTTTTCTTTCGTTAGCGATTTCGGTCATATACGCTTAACTTCCCTGTAATTTAGTTATGCCCTCGATTACATGCTCCGTCCAAATGGATAAAAACATATACGAATAATAGACCTTTCTTCATAATATCATTCGTTAAACGATTTCAGGGCATTCCTTTTCCACGTCCTCCGTGATTTTCAGGAGCTTTTCATACGGAATCGCCAGCCAGCTTTCCACCTCCGAAGCGCCATAATTGCGAGTCAACAAAGAAACCTTGGCGGCTATTTCTTCGTCGGGCGCCTCATAAATGTCCATAAAATCCCAATGACCCATCAAAGCGTAATGGGCCTTAAACTTGACTTGTGGACATTTTTCGCGGATTATTTCCAACCATTCTCGGCCGGTACGGTTTCTTTTGCGCAGACCTGCGCTCACCTCGACCAGCAGTGCGTCGCTTGCAGCCAGCCTGGTCATAAGTACAAACGTTTTCATCGGACACCTCCTGTATAGTTGATCTCAGGAGACTGTCGTGGTGGATTTTTATAATAGAAGCAAAATCTCGGTGAAGGGACTATCTACCCGTCATATACGAAAAATATAACCAATTGCCGCGAAAAAACAAAGATTAATTTAGTCAACCGCCATTGTTTTACGGGACAAAGCTGCATCGCCCTGCCCCTCAGCAAGTTATGTTCCGCGCGGCTTATCGCGGATAACGTCGCAATATTTATATTTTTGTCGCCTTATCGCAATTTGCCCGTCATCGGGTCCCAGTACGGAATAACAACCGGCTCTTTGTCGAAAATCTTCAGAACGTCCTTCGGCACGTATTTCTTCTTGACGATAATATTGTACCCGTACAAATCGAACCAGTCATTGTACATCGTCCAATAACCCTTATCGCCGGTTTTGTCACCCCAGCTGTTTTCCACCCGCCACTTGCCACTTTTTCCGTCAGTTGTATCCACGCCAACAATTACCATAAGGTGATTGGCAGAATTCTGTCGTAGAAGTGCGCGGGTAGCCTTGTCCATGCCCAGATCGGTATTGAAAAGCCCCTGGTAATCATATATATCCCTTGCCATAATTCCCTGCTTGCTGTCCTGATCTTCATTGACGTCCGCCGAAAATCCGACAGGATCGTCGTTTAAAACCGATTTGAGGGCAATCTGACGAATCACTTCCATGGAGACATTGGCATAGTCGATGTCCTCGCGGTCGTACATATTCCGGGACAAAGCGCCTTTGATATGCAGCCCGTACTCCTTGGTGGGGTTGTTGAAGATGTTGACGTATTCAGACAGGTCAATCCCGACAAAATCTTTATAGAAACTCTTAGGGGTGTATTGCTTCGGATCGCTTAAAGTGCTGTCGTTCGTTTTGTACCGCCAGGTGAATTCGGTCGGCGGTTCCCCGAGATTAATTACCAGCAGGCGGTAAATGTCCGGCAGCATGCCTTCTTTGGCCTTGCGCAGCTCCTCAACCGTACTGCCGTTTTTGTACATCTGTCTCAATGTTCCGGCATCATGCCTGAGTTTAAGGGCCAGGATTTTATTCATCAGGGCCGTGTGTCCGGAGCTTTTGGTTTCCGGCATAATGTCTTTAGGCACGGCCCCGTACTTGCCGATCAGGTCGACCGTGTAACGAAAATATCCGCCGTCGCCGTCCGGAGACTCAAGAATCGATTCAAGCTCGCGATCGAGAGGATCACGGTCGCGAAATTCGATTATGAATTCAAGAAAGGTATTGGCTTTTTCAAACTTGTCCCAGAAAGCGAGGTAATTCTGCGAGAATTCGAAGTCGTCCATATTGTACTTATTGATGACATAAGAGCGAATCAAATTCAGGCTGGCAAACAACCAGCACCGGCCACTCGATTCCTGGGAGGTTATGCCTTTAACTTTCAATTTATGATTAAACAGTTCGTTGCTATTTCGGACTATATCGCGGTTGAGGGCCAGGTCTTTTATGCTCGTATTGGTGACGGCATTATAAACCACCCTGGAAAACGAATCGAGCACGAACGATTTTTGAAGATTCTGAATATAATCGGTGGAAATCCCTCCCTCACCGCCGACGGCCGTCGCGGTGGTTATCGTCGTCAACATGGTGGCGATGACAATGATCGAGAAAAGACCATGTTTTGGCATAAACACTCCTGCAAGATGAAAATGTTAATCCGGCATAAATTAATCAATGCAGGAGGAAAAAACAATACCGATATGGTAGATTATTATCAGCTGCTCAATTTGGCTAAACGCTGTCGGGCATCCTCGATCATTTCGAATTTCATGTCGGCCTTGCCCCAGTAATTGAGAAACTCTTCGTACGCTTTCCCCGCTTCGGCGTTTTGACCAAGGTCCTCATAGCCGCGGCCGATATAATACAAGGCCTGGATATATCTGAAAGCGTTACTGGTCACCGATTCACCTTTAATCAGTTTATTGAGATAATCCAATCCTTCCTGAGCATGGCCCGTCAAAACCAGAAATCTGCCTAAATCATAATCATTCTGGCTTTCAGACTGAAACGGCATTTCATTGATCTCTTTGATTGATTCGATCATGGCCGCCGTGTCCGCCCTGCACATGGCTTCGAACGATTTGTTGATGGCATCGCTTATATACCAAAAATCCGGAGGGACGCTCGCCTTAAAGTATTCAACGGCTTTCTTCCAAAGCTCGCGAGCCTCAGGCGCCTTGTTGTGGTCCATGCTGACCAAAAATATCGGGTAGTTAAACGCCTGGAATCTTATGGCCCATTTCGAGGATTCCCGTCCGTAATACATGGCACTGTCGGTTTGCCCGAAGGTTCGATAGCTGTTTGCAAGAGACATCAAATTTGAAGCAATGTTTGAACTGTCATTGGCCGTCCGGCTGATCTCCAGATTTTTATACTCGGCAGCGAAAGCGTCCCTAAACTTGCCCTGCCAATTGTCCAGGTTGGCGACTATCTCATAGTAAGTCATCAAGCGGATATCATCATCTTCATGTCCTGCCTTTATATTTTCGGCCCAGCGCGCGGCTTCATCGAAATCGTGCTTTAATACGTTGGCACGGACAATCCTGGTTAAAGCATTAATATAATCCGGTTGTATTTTCAAAAGCTGGCGACATTCGTCAATGGCTTTATCAAGCTGATTTTTAACCATATAAATCGACGACAGGTACAGGTATGCCGTGGGCGAATTCGGATAGTACTCTTTGCATTTCAAAGCGTACTCAATTGCCTTGTCATAGTCTTTCATATCCGAGTAAATCGATATTATCCGATCGAGCGCCGGCTGATACCGGGGGTCTATCATAAGGACCGTATCGAGCTGGGCCAGCGCCGCCCTGCGGGATTCTTCGCCGCCGCCTTTGGACTGGTATATGAACACGGCCAACAGCGACCGAGCCTCTTTCTCTTCGGGGTAGTTTTTCACGAAAGTCGAGAGGTTGATGAAGCCCTCGGTGAAATTGTTGTTCACAAACACTTCATAATAAATATCGAGGAGGTTTTGTTCTTTCTTGGCCAGATGGTCTTCGTATTTTTTGGCTTGTGCAAAGAACGGCACTCCGGCTTGAGCCCGGCCCTGCATGGCGTACGACATTCCTATCCTGAGATAGGGCAACGCGAATGTGGAATCTTCTTCGATAGCACTTTTGAAATGCTCTATGGCATCGTCAAACAGGTTGGAATAGTACTTTTCCATCCCGAGGATATATTCTTTATAGGCTTTGGGCGACGATGACGTAAGATCCGCCACCTGCGTATTCTGGTTCATGACATCTTTCAGATTGAGCGACTGAGCGATTTTTTCGGTAAGATCGTCCACCAGATTCAGCGGATTGTCACCCATCACCTTTTCAGCCAGAATAATCCGTCCGGTTTCAATATCCTCGACCCGGGCATCGATTCTGATCTGATCTCCCAGCCTGAGAAACGATCCGAGCAGTACTTTCGATGCGCCAAGCGATTTTGCGGCCTTAAGACAATCCTGCTGTTCCGGCAGTTCATCCGGATTTTCCGGGGGATTATCCAGCTTGTCCAGAATGCGGTTGCGGCTGATTATATTGGCCGACGATCCCTGGCTAAGGCCCGTCTGGAGCATATCGGGCAGTCCCGCCTGAAGCCAGTTGAGGTCTTTGTCTCCGGTATTGTTTTCGAAGCCGAGAATCGCCAGAGCGTTTTCGTGGGCCTGAAGTTCACCGGTCCCGGTCGATGATGATGATCCGCCGAATTTGATAATTGCCGCGATAATAACCAGTACAAGAATAATGGCACCGGCGACTTTTGCCGTCGAAAATGTCCAGCTCTTTTTATATTTGACATCGGCAACCCCGGAAGTTGTCAGCGCGGCTGAATCCGACATGCCGCTGTCGTACTGACGGCGGAGGTTGCGCAGATCGACCACGAGATCGCGCGTATCCTGATAGCGGTCGGCCGGTGATTTCTGAAGACATTTGGTGATAATTCTTTCGAGTTCGGCCGGGACCGTTTCATTCAGGCTCCGCAACGGGGCCGGTCGTGCCTCGAGTATTTTGGCGATGACCGAAACGCGATCCGATGCCTCGAACGGCGATTTTCCGCCGAACATTTTATACAGCAGAATTCCGAAGGCGAAAATATCCGAACGCGAGTCGACCGCCTCGCCCCGGGCCTGTTCGGGCGACATATAGGCAATCGTCCCGAGGATTTTGCCTTCCTGTGTCAATTCCTGTGATACTGTATTTGTACTGTCAACGCTACCCTCCGATGGCGCCGTCTCGGATAATTTCGCCAGCCCGAAATCAAGAATCTTGGGGTCACCGTTGGTGTCGATTTTTATATTTTCAGTCTTTATATCCCGGTGCACAATGCCCAGCTTGTGCGCCGATGCCAAGCCGGCGGCAATCTTTTCCGACAGGCGAAGCAGTTCAGCGGTCGACAGGCTTTTGCTGCTGATATATTCTGCCAGCGATGGGCCATCGATATATTCCATAACGATGTATGAAATGTCCTTGCCCGATTTTTCTTCGCGGGCGGTATCCATATCGAAGATTGACATGACATTGGGGTTGGAAATCTGCGCGGCAGTCTTGGCCTCGCGGATAAACCTCTGGCGACGATCTTCATCTTCGAAGTATTCCGAAAGCAAAATCTTAAGGGCCACCCGGCGGTTCAATTTCATATCCTCGGCCAGATACACCTCACCCATTCCACCTTCACCCAGCTTGCGAATTATTTTAAATTGTCCAAAAACTGTATCCGGTTCGAGAATCATGATTCAACCCTCTTAATGGAAATAATCGTTATATCATCCGATTGTGGGCAAGTGCCCAGATAATCATTAATTTCATCAAGAACCTTCTCAGTCAGACGGCGCGAAGATTCGTTCCTGTACTTGATGACCAGATCTTGAGTACGTTCGTCACCGAAAAGCCCGTTGGCGTTTTCCGCCTCGGTGACGCCGTCGGTAAATATGAACAGCAAATCACCGGTATTCATCGGTCGCGATTCGATTTCCCAACTGTCGAATTCGAAAGCACCGATCATAATGCCCGACGCACCCAACTCCTCCATACTTCCGTCAGCATGAATCAGGTACGGTGGATTGTGTCCGGCGTTGACGAATTGCAGGGTGTTCTGCCGGTTGTCAAGCAACCCGATAAACAGCGTCGCAAACAGGCCGGGAGCGCTGTGCTTGAGCATCTGATTCGAAACTCGAACGACTAGCTCCTTAAGGTCGATTTTTTCCGATGCATACAATATTCTGAACGACGCCAGAATGTTTGACATCAGTAAAGCCGCCCCGAGACCTTTCCCGGAAACGTCGGCCAGCAAAAACAACAGACGACCGTCGGGCAATAGTGCAATATCGTACAGGTCTCCCCCGACCGAGTACGATTGTTCCTGGTATGAGTATATGTCATAACCGTCATATTGCGGCGGCTCTTTGATTATCAGGTTTTTTTGTATTTGAGCGGCCCGGGCCAGCTCGGCATCCAGAATTTGTTTTTTGTGTCTTTCGTCGAGCAGTTCATAGTTCAATAAACGCGATGCGATAATATTGCCGAAAGTGGCCATGATACGCAAATGATTTTCATCGTACCGATGCGCCGGGTTAGTTGTATCCGCATACAGAATTCCCAGGACCTTTCCCTCGTCGAACAACGGTACGGCTATGGCCGATTTTAACTCCGACAGAATTATTGACTGCTGCTGAGCAAAACGCGGGTCGTTCATGGGATCGCCGATGACAATGGAATTTTTCTGAGTCATGATTTCATTGACAATCGTGCTCGAAAGCCGAAATGCCCCCGGGTCTTTTATGCCTTTGAGAAGAGTCGCCTCGGCCCGAACGTCCTGTCCGTCGTCGGATACAAACAGCACCGCCAGCCTTTCGGCGGGAATCGCCCCGGCCACTATTTCAAGCGACTTTTTAAGCATTGTTTCCCGGGATTCATCCAGAACCAGCATTTTGGCCATTTCGAACATGGTGCCCAGAAGATCCTGCCTTGCTGACACGCCGCCGGTCAGCGGTCTTAAAGCGTCATTAATCGACAGAAACCGCGATTTCAAAAGCTCTTCATCGGCCAGCCCGCCGGTTGAAAGGGACGGGCGCGTCACAGGACCGGAGCCGTCGGATGTCGCAATTTTGAACTCGGTTTGGCCGAACAACACTTTATCTCCGGCGCCAATTTGAACCGGGTCCGACACTTTCTGCCCATTGACAAATGTACCGTTATGGCTGCCCAGATCGGACAGGATCATTTTATTATCCGCACCAACCCTGATTTTGGCATGTTGTCGCGATACTGTCCTGTGGGGGACGCAAAAATCACATTCAGATTTGCGGCCTATTATATACTCGCCCGGGTCCAGCGCCCAGGAATAAAATTGCCGCCCGTCAGTTCCGCTAAGCTTAAGTGACATAACTTTCCAATTTCCGCCGGGGTTCTAATTGTAAGTGTCTGGCAATTTTAACCCAAAAGGCGCTAAACATCAACATATTTTTATACCTTTGAGAATCCCGCTTATTCACGAATCAAATAATTCTCGCAGGATAATTCGGAGCCGCATCTAATTTCATTGACATATAAGGGTATTCTCATATATTATACTATTGATTGAAACGCAATTACTTACGGTTTAGTATTTCAATCGATTTTACGCGTTGCCTTTTCATACTATACGGGAGCACTTCGCGCCCACAAGGAAGATTTTTGTTATATAACTTCCTACGGGCTAAAGAGATGCGCTTTTATATCGAAATATGAGTATAGGCGAGATATGAAAATAACCTGGCTTTTTACTATTTGTATGCTCTTTCTGGCGGTCGGGCTATCGGCTCAAACTGCGAATATTTACATTGATGCCACCGCCGAACCTCTGACTATTCCCCCCGATACAATCTGGACCGGCGAAGACTTCATCTTGTCGATATTTATGCAAAACGCCAGCGACGAGTATTGCATCGGATACAGTATGAGCTACAGCCTGTACAGCCCGGATAGCATATCTTCAATAGTATATCGAAGTATCGGCGGAAATACGGGAAATCCGGCGTTCAAACTTTTGAATCATTTTGAATCAGGTTATGGCACCTACTGGCTTTTCAATCAGTTTTTCCGGTTAGACGTTGACGGCATCCTGCCGGATACTTTTAACCATTCGACAGCGGGTACACCGCCCAACAGCGGCTGGCCGCCCACGGACAACCAGCGCCTGGTGCGACTTAATATAGGTTTGCGCATAAATGAACCGGGCACGTTGTGTATCGACTCCATCGACCACCCCCAATCAACCTACGACTGGCTCTGGCTGGCTCCCTCAGTTCCGGAATTTAACGGCCCGTACTGCTGGATTTTCACTCATTGCCCCAATCAGGATGGCGACACGCTGTGCGATTTTGAGGATATTTGTCCCAATGATTTTGATAACGACCAAGCTAACACCGACGGGGACCCGTACGGCGACGCCTGCGATAACTGCCCCGAAGATTATAATCCGGACCAGGCCGACCGCGATGAAGACGGTGTCGGCGACCTATGCGACAACTGCCCGGATTCGGCCAATACCGATCAGGCCGACGACGATCATGATGGAATCGGCAATGCCTGCGATATCTGCCCCGGTTATGATGACTTGATCGATACCGACGGCGACGGTGTTCCCGACGGTTGTGATCGATGCGAAGGTTTTAATGATTCCGTCGACGTAGACGAAGACGGTGCCCCCGACAGCTGCGATAATTGCCTCGGGCTTTCGAATCCCGACCAGGCCGATGATGATCAGGACGGAGTGGGCAATGCCTGCGATATCTGTCCCGGCTTTGATGATGCGATCGACTCGGACGGCGACGGTGTCCCCGACGGCTGCGACTTGTGCGAGGGCTTTGATGATGCCATCGACGAGGACAATGACGGCGCTCCGGACGGCTGCGATAATTGCCTCGGCCTTACCAATCCCGAACAAACCGATGACGATCAGGACGGTGTCGGAAATGCCTGCGACATATGTCCAGGTTATGATGATATGATCGACACTGACGGAGACGGCGTCCCCGACGGTTGCGATCAGTGCGAAGGATTCGATGATTCTATCGACCAAGATGCAGACGGGGCAATCGATGGCTGTGACAATTGTCCCGGCTTGCACAATCCCCGACAGGATGATCACGATGGCGACGGAATAGGTGACCTCTGCGACCCGTGTGACAGCTATATGCCCGTCATTACTCCCGTCGAAAGCCCCGTTGGAGTCATCTGGAACGGCCGTTACTCATATGTTCCGGAAGTGACCGACCCTGACAATAATGAATTCATTTATGAGTACCCGTTGAAACCGTACTGGTGCTCGATTGCGAACGATTCTATCTGGGGTATTGCTCCTGATTCGGCCATTGTTGAAACTCTGACAGTGGTCGCCTGGGATTGGTGCCAATCCGATACAATGAGTTTTGCAATAGCCGTCTATAAATGCGGCGACGTTTATCCCGACGGATCGGTGGATTTGCTTGATATATTATTTTTGATAGACAATATCTACGGCGTCCCTCCGGGATCGCAATCCACGCCGCCCGCCGCGTCGGATGTAAATAACGACGGTGCTGTCAACTTAATAGATATATTGTACCTTATTGATTCGGTGTACGGTATCCCCCACGGCCCTGATCCCGTCTGCCCTGATTCCTGATTCGGTTTTATCAAATAACAATTCGCCTGAAATTTACCGGGTCCGTAGCGCCTTCGGTATTTAACACCAATACATTGGTTTCGGAACCGATTTCAAGAATTTCCCTCGCGCCATCAAATCCATCATCTTGGATCAATGCCAACAGTGCCGCCAGTCCGGCCGCTCCCGATTCTCCGGATATTATTCGCGGGTCATTTCCCTCAGTATGATAGTACAATCGCATTGCCTCCCGGGCGCGATCGTCCGGTATACTCAGGAACAAATCGAAACTGCCTTTGATAATCGGCCACGCCGTTATCGACGGCGTCGCGCAGTTCAATCCGGCCATCATTGAATCCTGCTGTCCGTTCGAAACAACCGGTTCCCCCTTTTCGATTGATTCCAGAACACAAGCCGCCTGCAACGGTTCTACCGACACGAGTTTGATATTGCGGTTAGAATATCGGCTTCGATAATAGTACCCTGCCGAAGCAGCCAGCGCCCCCACTCCGGCTTGCACTATCACGATATCGGGAACCATATTGCTTTGCTCGGATATTTCATCGAATAAAGTCAGATAACCGGCCATGATCCATCGCGGTATTTTTTCATAGCCCGGCCACGATGTATCAGAAATAATCTGCCAACCATGTAATTCGGCATCTTGCCGGCATTGTGCCACCGCAGCATCGTAATCGCCGTCGACCACCCGCACGTCGGCGCCTTCGCGCCTGATATTTCCTATCCTGGCCGGAACCGAATTCCGGGGCATGTAGATAACAGACTTTTGATGCAAAAGCCGCGCCACCCACGCCACGCCCCGGCCATGGTTGCCATCGGTGGCCGTGCAAAACATGTAGGCCTCGGGCTCGAAAATATCATGAGACCTATAGAACAGACCCGGATCGGGGCAATCTCTCCCGACAAATTCCAGGTATTCTCTAACATACCTGTATATAGCATAAGTCGAGCCCAGCGCCTTGAATGCTTTCAGCCCGAACCGGCACGATTCATCTTTGACCAGGATTTTCCCGACGCCCAGTTTACGAGCCAAATTCGGCAAGGCCGTCAGCGGAGTCAAGGCGTATGCTTCAAGTGATCGGTGCAGACACCGGATTTCCTTGTATTCCGGCTTGAATTCTTCGCATGTGAAGGGTTCGCCCAAGGGGGCCAATGAATTTATGACAAACCGGCCCACTATTTTCTCGATGTGGTAATAATGACTATCCCTATCAGCAAAAACGCGGCGTTGACCGCCCAGGCGGAAATATCAGGGCTGAGTCGCCCGCTGTAACCCAGCGATTGTACCACTTTGAAGCTGACGAAATAAGTCAGCGCGATGCCGGACCCAATCGCAAACGATACTGCCACCCCGCCGCGTTTGGGATTCGATGCAATCGGCACGCAGATCAATATGACGATAAACGACGCGAATGGGTAGGCCAGCTTTAGTTTCAAATCGACAAGCTCGCGACGGTAAGGTCCCCCCGTGCGTTTCATCAGGTCGATATATCGCTGGAGTTCGGCATAACCCATATCTTCGGGATTGCCGATCGGAATCTCGAAATCGGCCGGTTTATCTTCGATATACGCCGCCGACAGCGAATCGAACGTGAAATACGTCTCCCCCGAATCGGAGAAATCTCTTTTAACGCCGTCGTATAGCATCCAGTTTCTATCAGTAAATTTGATTTTGTCGGCGGTGATTATTTCGCGTAAGCGGCCTTCATCGGATTTGTAAATTTTCACGTCGTCGCCTTCCTTACGGGGGATATTGTACGACGTAATCACGTAAAACAGATTTCTATTCACCTGACGATATATGTTGTGAGTCGACATCGTTGCCCCTCGCGACTTTTTACGAATGACGAATTCGTGCAATTCCACACGTTTCTTATTAGGTTCCGGGAATATCACTTCATTGAAATAAATGTGCCCGAGACTTAGCATGAAAGTGAAGGCCAGAATCGGGGCTGCGATACGGTACAATGAAATCCCGCTGCTTTTCATGGCCAAAAGTTCATTGCGTCGCGCCAGGATACCGATCGAAATCAGCGCCGCAAGCAAAACAAATACCGGCAAAAACGACTTTACCACCCAGAACGTGAAATACGTATAGTACAGGACAATCTGGCCGATAGGCACATCGTTGTCGATAAATCGCCGTAATTCCTCGACCATATTTATAGCTACAATCAGAAGCCCGAAGGCGAAAGTGACAAGCAGCAAGGCAGAAATGAAATATCTTAACAAATATCGATCAACAACTTTGAACATTTCATCTCCGGAAGAACGAGAAAAGCGGTTTTTCCGAAATGACCTTGACCAATAGGTACAATCCTACCATGCCTATTAAAAAATTGGCCGTCCACATGGCCCAAAACGGCGAAACCATCCCCCGGTCGGCCAGATCTTCCCCGCCAATCAGAAACGCCCAGTAGACGGTAAATACCAGGAGTGACACGGTCGCCGCGATTCCCATGCCTCCCCGCCTCGACAATATCGCAATCGGTGCCCCGAACAGCACGAACGCAATCGACGCCGCGGGGATTGAATACTTCTTATATATTTCAATTAAGTACTTGTCCATCACTCGATGCTGCTGATTGATTTGCTCGGCATCATTTTTCATCCTGGTATACATGCTTTTCATATCGGTTTTGAGATAGCCCAGCGCCTTTATATCATCCATTTCCTTCCCGGCCGGATAATCCAGAGAATCGGAAAACAGGAAGTTCAGCTTATTGGAGACGTTGACGTCTATCCTTTTCACGAACGGCTCGCCTGCGCTTTCCGATTTGGCGATAGTGGCGCGCATTTCAGAGATATCCATCTCCCGATCGGTTTTCATATTGGAAGGAGATCGTTTCAGTTCAGAGCCGACGCCACCAACATTTATTACCTGTTCGGTAAAATTCACTCGTCGATAATTCTCGGGATGTTTTTTATCCAGCATATGAATTTCACCATCATACAGCGTAAACTGAACGGTTTGTCCGTCGTCCAGGAATTTCATAAGTCCCGATTTAGCCACGATTATGCGCGGTTCATTGGGATTCTTTATGTCACTGATTCGAATCCCCTCGACTTCCGAAGTAACATGATCGATTTTGTCGATCAGGATTATATAGCCGGTAATATCCGTAATAAAAACGCCGGCGCGGAAAGTCAAAGTCGGCCTCATGGCGCTGATATCCCCCGCCAGGACACGCGCCCGGTGATTCAATTCGGGTAGAATTTTATCGCTGAATTTCACCATCCCGAACGCCAGAACGGCCGATGCCATCAAAAGCGGGATTAAAACCCGCAGCAGGTTCACCCCTGAGGATTTTATCGCCACGATTTCGCTGTCCGACGTCAGCCGCCCGAAGGCCATAAGAGTCGCCACCAGCACCGCCATCGGCACCGACAAGGCAATCATCCAGGCCAGGTTGAGAAAGATCAATTCCAACACGACCCAGAATTTAATGTCTTTATCAATCACCAGTTCGACTATTTTCGGTATCGTTTCAAGGATTAAAATGAAAGTTATAATGAACACGGCGAAAATAAACGGCGGGATATGCTCCTTGAGTATGTAGCGGTTGAGAATTTTCATATTGGCAACCAATATAGCCTTATACAAAATAGGATCAAAGAAAAATTCCTTTTGCGGTGGCGTGCGTCTGCCTATATTGCTATATTAATTCTATTAAGCATTTTATGCTTAAATAACATAACCGCTCG
>CAZMWI010000088.1:0-13338 GCA_964569945.1 uncultured Ignavibacteriaceae bacterium | reverse complement strand
GATAGATTTCGGGTTAGCAGCGAATACCCGGGATGACAAAATAACCAGGACCGGCTCCACTCTTGGTACTGTTGCATATATGTCTCCCGAGCAAATTTCTGGGCGGGATATTGACCATCGTTCTGATCTCTTCTCGTTTGGCATAGTGTTATACGAACTTCTGGCTGGGCGGACACCCTTCAGACGAGAAAACGAAGGGGCGACGCTCAAAGCAATCATGGAAGACATTCCGGAACCTATCTCACGATACAAATCCGGCGTACCCGATAAATTGCAGGATATCGTGATGAAACTCCTTGAGAAGGACAAAGAGCTTAGATTTCAGTCTGCCGAAGGTGTGATAGCTGACTTGAAGCGATTGATGTATGACTCACAGCCTTCGTACGCACACTTGTCCCAAAAAATAGAACCAAAGAAAATTAGAAACAGACTGATAATCGGTGCTGCCGTGGCACTGCTGTTGGTAACGCTCGGGCTATTTTTAAAGCCTTTCTTCTCCTTGGGAGGTTCCGACGCGACAAACAACGAGGATAAAATGCCGATGATCGCCGTTCTCCCGTTTGAAAATCTGGGAGCAGCCGAGGATGAATATTTTGCGGCCGGGATGACCGACGAAATAACGGCGCGGCTGGCGAGTATCAGTGGCCTTGGTGTAATTTCTCGTACAAGTGCCACCAAGTACAAAACGAGTGAGGCTTCTCTCAGCACTATCGGAAAAGAGCTGGGCGTCGACTATGTGGTAGAGGGAACGGTTCGCTGGAGCAAGGTTCAGGATAAACCTCGTGTGCGAATAACGCCGGAATTGGTGCGCGTATCTGATGGTCGACACATATGGGGAAAAACATACGAGCGCGAGCTGTCCGAAGTGTTCGCGGTGCAGGCGGATATCGCGACTATGATCGTGGATCAACTCGATATAACCCTGATTCCACAGGATAGAATGAAGCTTGACACTCGCCCGACCGAAAACGAGGCTGCCTATGCTCTCTACCTGAGGGGGTTATCACTGTCGGACGAAGCCGCCATGATCTCAACCAATATGGACGAAATGAAGCGGACTATCGACAGTGCCGTCGCTCTCGATCCGACATTCGCGCTGGCTTACGCGTTGCGGTCCAAGATCTATTCCTGGGCAGCTTTTGGCATACCTCATTCAGATGATGCCAAAATCGCCTTGGAGTCGGCGGAGAAATCGCTTAAACTTTCGCCAGATTTGACTCAGGGGCATATAGCCCTGGGCAATTATTACAATCTTGTGGAGACCGACTATGACCATGCGCTCGAAGAATTCACATTGGCTCGTTCAGAAACGCATAACGATCCCGATCTCCTTGAATCTATCGGCCTGGTCCAACTCAGGCAGGGAGAGTTTGAAAGCGCAATCATTAATTTAGGGAAAGCAGCGGAACTCGATCCTCTGAACCAAAGCCGGCATGCCATGCTTGCCATGGCGCTTGGGAATACCCGTGATTATGATGAAGCGTTGGCTGCAACTGATCGTGCGATTTCACTGAATCCGAAACAACCACAATACTGGCAGGAAAAAATCCAACTACTTGGTCTTTGGAAGGGCGATTGGAATCTGCTAAAAGAAACCTCCCAAAAGGCGTTGGAAAAGTGCGATTCAGTTGAGTTCTTGGCGGGCTTATTCCAATTGAAAGATCATTATCCCGAAATCAACTGGCCTAATATCATGACTCGGTATCGAGACAATTTTCGTTCCCGACAACCGCTGGAATATTACGGAAGTTTGGCGGTAATGGCTTACTATTTGGACGACAGAGGGCAATTTGAGATATATGCCGACACGTTGCGGAAGTTAATGGAAAAGAAAGTTCAGGACAATCCGGATGACTATGAAACTATTTCACAACTCGGTTTAATATACGCCGAGTTAGGCGACTGCGACAAGGCTCTCGAATATGGCAAACTTGGAGTGGATTCACTCTCGGTCGAAAAATGCCACTGGTGAGGACCGGGCCAGGTCATGGTCATGGCCAACATCTTTATTAAATGCGGGAAATATGACGAAGCTATTGAACGACTGGATTATCTTTTATCACTGAGAGGATGGTTTACGGTTAACTCCCTGATTATGGGTAAAGAGTTTGATCCGATCAGGAATATGCCGGAATTCCAAGCTCTTCTAAAGAAGTACGCTTTCGCTCCCGTTTCATGAGCTGCCTTTTTTAACCGAAAATACGTAACCTGACCTTTGGTAACATGCCGATTTATAAACCTGAGTATTATATGCTGGAGGTTAACGGTGCCGGGTGTGCAAAACCCGATGACGTCTTTATGGCCCACCTCGACGGTGCTCTGACGACCAGAGCCAATACGTGCGATAAACCGGCCTTGCACAGCAATAAAAAATGCGGACAATAGTCGGTCATAGATAACCAATCCTAAACAAGGCGCTCGAAAGGCCGCCTTTTTCATTGTCAAGAAATTCTGTCAATGACGGTATTTTTGAAACCAGTTGAACCTCTATTAATATAGTAACTTACACTAATAAATGGGCAATCCATCAACTTGGGGTGTTATGTGTAAGTGATTTAGATTCAACCGGATATTAATAAGCGTCCCTTTATTGATGATTTTAGAAAGTTCCTGATGAAATTCAATTAATATTGATTCACTGTCAACCGGGTTATCGGGGAAACTGCTTATGATTATTTCGAACGAATTTCGTCAAATTAAAATTCCTTAGGTCCGCAACGCGTATCCGTCCCGAAAATGACCGCTCTATTTATTCGCGATTTCCGCTTTTACGATATTCTCATCCTTTTTCAAAGACTGGTGACAGGTCTGGCATTTATCGAGATCTTCCTTATTCACCATTCTTTTTTGCTCTTTATGACATTCGATGCAAGTCAGATGCATCGCATCGGTATACGAAACGGCGTATTCCAGGTTTAACGGTTGAACAGGTTCAGATTGGTTCGGCAGCATATCCTCACGATGACACTCCAGACAGCTTTTGGATGACCGGGCGGTCTTGGGTTCGTTTTTCTGATGGCACGCCACGCACGAATTATTCGACGGGCACACTCCCGCCAGCGAATCGCGCCGGGTAATCGAGACGATATGACTTTCATGATTGAATATGTTGGTCGTGTCGTACATAGACCTGTGACAGCGATAGCACGGACTCGAACGATCTCCCGGAAGTGAGATATGATGACACTTGACACAAGAGGTGCTGTCGCCCAGTCGCTTTTGATGATCGGCATGATCGAAAATGGTTTTGAAATTCCGGCGATTACCGTCGATTTTAAGAACCGCTCGCGTGATATCCAACCCCGATGACGGTCGGACCGGGGGTGTACTATTTTTATCATAAGGTGGATACATCAAGACGAATCCGAGCGGAAGAATGAACACCGCAATAAGTGACACCCGATTCAGGCTGTGTGATAGCACGACATTCCAGATCCGTCTGGCCGAACCGAAACCCGACGCTAAAATATGCGCAGTAAATGACTTGGCGGGGATAGGATTGAATATAGGAAGGTATTCTGTCAGACTGATAAATACCAGTCCCGCGGCGGCGATAACGCCAATTCCGAGCGCCCATTCGGTCAAGGACGGGAAATACACCTGTCCGGCATCGGCGGCATACCCGAAAATTCCGACATTAAGTCTGTTGAAAACGAGTCCGAAAGCCGCGGCTCCGGCGGCAATGCCGGCATATACCGGGCTTTTGCGTGTCCCCGGGATGGCAATCAGCACAATCGGCAAAATTACACCGATCCCGATTTCCAGAATATAAAGCCAGCCTTCTACGGAACCGGATATTAGAAGTGCTAAATTATGCAATACCACCAGGTCGATTATTTTAAGTATCAAATAGACAGCAAGCAGCCCCGCACCGATAAGACTCAGCCCGGCAATTTTTGACATATCCGGTCCCGGCAGCGACCGCGATGCAATGCAGCACAATGACCCGTTAAGAGATGACAGCTGCATAGTCTCGGGTCCGGATTTAACACCGAACACGGACGCCGGATCATATATTTTTGACCAGACAATTTTGACAAAAACAAGAAAGAATATCCCCCCGGCCATAGCCGAGATTATAAAGAACAACGGCAACCGCGGAGAATACCACAGGGGGTACAGCCTTTGAGGGGAAACCAGAAAAAGGGACCCCAGCGAAGAATGATGTAAAGACGACAATGAAATTCCAACGATAACCGCAACAAAAGCGACACCGTGAAAGACTGACGCCATTCGCTTCGCCTTCATGCCATCCAGCAGAGTCGGTGCCAGTTCAATGAATGTGACGGTAAAGTATAAAAGCACGCACCAGAACACCTCAAACAGGAAGGAATTAAAATTCCACATAAAAACCGGGTGCCAGAAGCGATAGGGGATCCCGATATCGAATAACAGGGCCAGGCATGAACATCCATAACCCAGAAAAGCAATCAGGATGGCCGGTTTGACGAACGATTTGAACCGCTTCATATGAAGAACGTACACCAGAAAACCAATCGTGAACCCGCTGGTCGAAAGAGCCACTCCGGCAATCATGTTGAATACTTTCCACAGCCCCCATGGAACGCCGTCGGTCAAATTGGTTGTCGCACCCAATCCGAAAATGAGCCGAAATACGCCCGCCACCAGGCCGAACAGGGCCAGTATCCACAGAACATCCTTGACTATTCGCGCACGGTTATTCATGGCTTTTTTTCTCCGCACTATTGGATTCTGATCCCTTTTGATTGTCTTCAGCGGCTATTTTGATTCTCCGTTTAACTGTCCAGTTTATTGCCAGAAGAGCACCGGCGACGGTCATGCCTATTATCGGCGTCGTGTGAATCAAGGGTTCGGTCAACGAGGGGATGGAGGCGGGAATCGGTTCGGGCCACCCCAGTGCGGACAGATCGACGTCAGAAATGTAAAGAATCGAGGTGCCGCCAAATTCCTTTGCCCCCCATACGTGATTAATATATAGATCAGATTTGTTTTTTATGGCGGTTTGCGCTTCAGTGAGGAGCTTTTCCCGATCTCCGAACTTTATTGCCTTTTCAGGACACGCGTCCACACACGCCGGCAGTTCGCCCTTGTTCAGTCGATCAAAACACATATCACACTTGGCCATATACGGGACGATTTTATCCCATTCATAGCGGGGAATATGGAAGGGGCAGGCCAGCATGCAATACCGGCAACCGATACACTTCTCGCGATCATAAACAACCGGACCTTCATTGGTTTTTGTTATTCCGCCGACGAGGCAGGCCGAGACGCAACTCGGGTCGACGCAGTGCATGCAGCTTATTTTGGCGAAGTGACCGGGGCTTATATCCCTGACGTCGGTCAACCGATACGCCGACAACCCGTCACGGTTTAAAACTTTTTCCTGTATGGCCTGTGGCTCCGATACGTTGTTTCTAGCCGCGCAGGCCAGGACGCACCGTTCACAGCCTTTGCATTTTGTGGTATCCACCAGAATGCCGTAACTCATACTTTGGCCTCCTTGCCATAGAGCGTTTCGGCCACTTGAGCCCCGGCTCCCGGACGAAGCTGCCAGTGAATGCCCGAAATTCGGTCGAATGCAAACAGCACGATATGGGCCAGCTTCGTAAACGGGATTATCAGGAAAAGCAAATCAGCGCTCAGCAGATGCACGAGCATGATGGCGTTCCACGAAACCGGATTGACATTGGGATGCCGGGCCATGTAGCCGGTGACAAATGGAACCAGGATGTTGATCAACAAAATATAATCCATTTTGCGGCTCATGGATCTCAGGCGCGGCGAAAAGACGCGGAATGAAAACAGCATAACCAGGCAGGCTATAGAAAATATCGTCAATACGTCCGCCAGTCCATATCCTATTTCCGGCAAATTGAATTTAAAAAGCCCTTCCCACAAGACTATATGATCGGCCAAAAATAAAGGTACGATAATAATACCGATATGACTGAGGAATGAAACCGTCGAAAATATCCGTGTCCCGGGTATAAGATGACGTACGGGTACTACCCAGCTTAAGGTATCGGTGACTATTTTCTTCCATGGTGCATTCTTGAGTTTGCGCCCTTTGCCGGACATTACCGAATAAATCTGGATGACGGCCAGCCTTATCAATCCAAGGACCATAACCAGTAATGTAAAAGCGAATAACGGCCCTTTCGCGAAATCTATCCATTGCTCCATGTTTAATTATCCCGTGGCTTTGTTACATTTCCAGCAATGCCGCGTCTTCTTTTCTCTCCTGCGGCGATTTTCCTCCGGGAAGATGGATGGCTTTCAGAATAAGATCGTGCAAACCCATGACCCGGCAGGGGATATCATAATACTCAACCAGTTCCTTCAACTGCTTTTTGCAATTGGCGCACGGAGCGATGCAAATATCGGCCCCGGTGCGACGCAGCTGCTCGGCCTTGACACGCCCGGCCACACTCATGCGGAACTCGTGAATTTCGTCGATCGACACCAGCCCGCCACCCCCGCCGCAACAATAATTCTCACGACCGTGCGGCTTCATTTCGACGAAGTCTTTGACGAATGTTTTTAAAATCTTGCGCGGCTGGTCGATAATCCACCCCGAACGCGCGATATTGCAGGGATCGTGATACGTAACGCGCTCTGTAATTATGCTGTCATCGAGCTTGATCCGACCTTCGTTGATACATTTAAGAGTGTACTCCATGAAGTTGACGACGGGATACTCGTTACGTCCCGCAAAAACCGGAACGAAATCGTGGGCCGAACGCGAAGCGTGACCGCATTCGCCGATCAGGATGGTCCTGCCGTCGAGACGCGTGACTTCGTCGACCAGTTGTTTGATGATGGATTCCAGATGCCAGTCACTGTAAAACAACCCGTAGTTGATGCCATCATAATTTCTCGTCCCGATCGTCCACTTATCCCAATCGCCGGAGGCGTACAGGACGGCGGCATTGCCCATAAGGGTATCCGGCTCCAGCAGATAGTCGCTGACGGCACAGAAAAAAACATATTCACGGTCTTTCTTGTCAACCGGGAAATCCATCCTGATACCGAACATATCTTCCAACTCTTCCGATAAAAAGTCAAGAGTGTTAATAAGAGCTTCCCTTGGGACTTTTGACGTATTATGCGTTTCTCCCTCCAGTTGCTCCCGAACGCTGACCTGCAGGGCTTTGGGCACAATCCCGATAAGGCTCAAAATATAGCGGGCCAGCCGGGTTATCATCCCATGATCCACACCCAGAGGACACTCGCTGGTACACCGGCGACAAGCGGTGCATCGGTAAAACACGTCGAGCATGTCATCGATAATTTCTTCGGTCAGCTCGAAACCGCTCGTTAATCGAGCCCTGATCGCTCCTCCGATAGTGAAATACCTTTTGTATATATCGAGTATAAGATTGGTCCGGTAGCAGGGTATGTCCCTCGGGTTGCCGGTGGCCAGAAAAACCGGGCACGCAACCGCGCAACGGTTGCATTTAGTACTGGAATTACAGTATGAATCGAGTAACGATCTATAGTCACTGTACTTCAATACCGCGGCAAAAGCCTCCAAAAAGCGCTCGACACGATTTTCCCTTACCGGATTTTCTATATAGTACGGATATTGATTTGCGACTTTCCCGACTTCGCCGGGAGTGCTATTGTGCGTTATATTGCCGTCCATTGTACACCTTGTTATAATTATCTTTCGACATCGCTGGTATGCAAACCCTATACCAAAGGATTTGACGGTACCATTATATCTTTTTAATAGTGCATGTGGATTCGGAAATTTATTAAGCGGTGCAAGCGATTAGCCGTCGTTGGGAATCTCCAAATTAGTCAGCCGCATTAAAACACGAACCTCCAGCTATTGACCGACTCAGACCAACCCGATCAGAAACCGTTGCGAAACGTTGCGTCGGTTGCAACACTAAGTTGCGTTACGCAACTTGTTTTATCGCAATAACAAAACTGTTGGCTGCACGGAATGAAACATATCCCAGCCGCGTTAACCTCATTATATTATTATTTCTGAATACTTGGGACATTCTTTAAACTACTATCACATTGTTGTCCATTCGATTAGGGACGCCATTGGGTTTAGCACAAATTCCCGGAAATGCCTTTAACGAAAAACAGATTTATGCCATCACCTTTTATCGGCATTCCAATTGCAACATATTCAAACGAGGAATAAATATGAAGTATGGAATAACATTGCTCGGGGAACGGGTATCGCCGCGATGCTCATATGCCGATTCGATCATGCTAATATCCCAAAAACGAAGCGGGCTTTGTACTCCCAAAAGACTCCCGGTCGATAATTTGAATTTGCCCGACCTTAGTGATTTGCTGTTGCAGAACCGTGTCGACGTACTCGTTTGCGGCGGCATAACCAATGAAAACAAAGAATTCCTGAATAAAAGAAACTTGAACGTCATCGACAATGTCATTGGTACCACCGACGGCGTGATTCACGGGCTTACATCCGGCGAGCTCAAAGCCGGTTTCGGATTGAACCACGAACTACAGGATAACGACGCCGGTCCCTCGCCTCAATCTTCCGGGGGAACAACTGTACAAGAGGCGGCCCCCGGGAAAAATATGGAAACCGACGATATCGATAAACTGAATTGTCTGACCTGTACTATCCGAAGCTGTCTGGACGGCAAGGGGTGCCGTTTCGAACCGGAAACTTTTTGGGGTCGAAACACGCCCAATAAAGAGCAATTGTGTATGCTCGATGCGGCAACCGACATCGCCTGCGAAAGCGAACGGACGCTATGTCGTCTGTCGGAACTGGTATATTTTTGCCTGGAGATGAAATATAGCAGAATCGGTATTGCTTACTGCGTCGAGCTTGAAGAACCGACCTCGATTCTCGCGAAAATTCTTCAAAGGTTTTTTAAAGTGTTCCCGGTCTGCTGTAAAATCGACGGTCCCGGACTTGTGCACCCTGCGTTCAACGATCTCGACGGTAAAGATCGTCGGGCAAAAAAACATATATCGTGCAATCCATGGGGACAGGCACAGGTTTTGAACCGGATCGGGACTGATTTCAACATTCTGGTCGGGCTTTGCATGGGATCCGACTGCGTTTTCATGCAGGCGAGTCACGCCCCGTCCACGGCGCTTTTCGTAAAGGACCGGTCCCTCGCCAATAATCCGATCGGAGCCGTGTATTCCGAATACTATTTGAAGGAAGCCTCTCAAGCCAGGCAATGAAAATAAACAAAATGACTTTTCAGGTATAGAAGAAGGAGGGCGGTTATGGCCATTCCAACGTTGAACTCCGTAGGATTTTGCGCTCATTACTCGGAACAGGGAGACTGGGCCTTCGACTTTGCATTGACGCTGTCGCGAAATCAATCACTGCAACTGAACGTATTTCACTTTTTGACGGATCCGTATGCCGACCAAATGGATGATATCGATCGGCTATGGCCGGATGAGCGGGAGAGACTGGCTATCCAAAAGGAAAAAGAACTGCGCATGTACTATGAAGATCGTGCCGGGGATTATCTTAACGTCGGATTCCGGCTTTGTGAACATGCCGAATGGACAGAGCTCCACCGCTGTTTATTGGTCCACGAATTCCAGGTCCTTGTCCTGGCTTATATCGCCAAAGGCATAAAATTCGGTCGCTATCCGATAGAGGAATTCGCGGAAAAATTCATCGCCCCCGTAGTATTAATCGGCCCCAAATCCTCCGAACAGATATATCTCAACAGCCGAGCTATTCTTATCGAAGACAAACTCGATCTTGACAGGAAACAATGGAAGAGCCTCAATTTTACCCGGTCCGACGTTCAAACCTGATATTCCGGATGAGTTTTTTCAGGAATATGGGTTGTCGCATAAAATAGACGATGTATATTAAGTCAGGTATGGATATTTCCGGGGACCACGATGGATAAGGAACTGACCAAGCTGATATTGAACTGCATTAACGATGGCGTTTTTACCGTCGACAAAAACTGCATTATTACTTCATTCAATAAATCCGCCGAAAGAATCACCGGTTTTAAATCTTCCGAGGCCAAAGGGAAGCACTGCTTCGATATATTCAGAACCGAAGTATGTCATAGCCGGTGCGCCCTGAAAGATACTCTTAAAACACACAACCCCGTGGAAAACGCCCGGGTTACGATTATTACACGAAGTGGGAATGAACTGCCGATTAGCGTCACAACGACCATGCTAAAAAACGAGGCGGGTGAACTGATCGGAGCCGTGGAATTTTTCAGGGACATATCTGAAATTGAATATCTGCGCAAAAGCCTGAACCAGAAAAACACCCTCGACAGCATAATAAGCGTAAATCAGAAAATGCAGGCACTGATAAACCTCCTGCCCGATATCGCTGAATCGGAGTGCAACGTACTCATTCAGGGACCGAGCGGTTCCGGGAAGGAATTGTTCGCCCAGGTTATCCACGGGCTGAGCCCCCGCCGCTATGGACCATACATACGATTGAACTGTGCCGCTCTTCCAGTCAATCTGCTCGAATCGGAGCTGTTCGGATACGAAAAAGGCGCTTTTACCGATGCCAAAAGCAATAAACCGGGGCAGTTTAGTTTGGCCAACAATGGCGCGCTTTTGCTCGACGAAATCGGTGAGATGGATCTGTCTCTGCAGGTGAAATTGCTGAGGGTGCTGAATAATGGAGAATATCGTCCCCTCGGGTCGGCCAAGACATATCATACCAACGCCAGAATAATCGCGGCCACTAATTCCAACCTCGAAGAGGAAATAAAAAACGGCCGCTTCCGTGAGGATCTCTATTACCGTATCAATGTCGTCAACATAACCATTCCGCCGCTGAGAGAGCGGCCCGAGGATATCCCGCTGTTAATCAACCATTTCATTCAAAAGTTCAAAAAGAAAAGCCACCGACCAATTAAATCAATATCGCCGGACGCATTGGCAACCATACGACAGCACCCGTTGCCCGGCAATGTCCGCGAATTGGAAAACGCCATAGAACATGCTTTTGTCATGTGCCACGATTCGGAAATCGGCATGGAACACCTGCCCCAGCACATCGTATCCGACAGTTCCCCCGGAGACAAAACATATAATCATAAAAGCAGTGAGAAAGTCTTAATCTCGGAGACTCTAAGACGATACAACGGCAACAAGGTCAGGGCCGCCAGAGAGCTGGGCATGCATCGCACCACTCTGTGGCGCAAAATCAAGGCACTTGGGATCGACAATTAATCATAATACCGGGTCAATCTTAAGGACTGCAACAAAATCAGAAAAACCCCGGCCCTATCTGTAGACTGAATACCTGATGTCCTTCTGCATTTTTGCAATCTAATTGCCTGCTTATGTATTGACAAAACGGCAGGATTAAAAAGAATTAACCCGAATTATATCAATAAAAAAAGCGTCCCCAAGGGGATTCGAACCCCTGTTGCCGCCGTGAAAGGGCAGTGTCCTAGACCGACTAGACGATGGGGACGTTTTCGGTCTTAAATCGTGCCCGCAAGTATAGCAATATTCTGCTGTCTGTCAAGGAAAATTGCGGTCCACAATGATACAAAAGGCCTGCCCACGGTAAGCTGCAGAGGTCCCTCCAACGCCGCCGAACTCGTCTATTTCAGCAGGATCATCTTTTTCGACAAGCTGTGGTCACCGCATCTGAGAAGATAAAAATATACCCCCGATGAAACCGGCTTGCCCGCTTCATCGGTCCCGTTCCAGTCGACCTGATAGTTTCCGACCGGCATCTCTTCATCAACCAGATCAACCACCTTCTGACCGAGCAGGTTATAGACGCTCAAGGTCACACTGGCGCGCGATGACAACGCGAACGGGATGACCGTTGACGGATTAAACGGGTTGGGTTGGTTTTGATACAATACAAAATCGTTGGGGACAATACCGTGATCGACCTCTTCGACACCGGTCACGCTCTCCAACGTATACAGATAAGCTTTGTTCGACGAAAGCTGAACCGCCTGGATCGGATCATCGGGGAAATCGGCGAAGTGGCCGTCGGTTGTATTCGAGGTTATAAGCAGTCCATTGACTGCCCCTATCGCAGAACCGTCGCTGCCGTTATAAAGTGTAAACTGGCCGCTGCCATCTGAGGCGCAGAAAGTCCCGGGCAGCGACGAAAGCGCAATCAGGCAGTTTTGAGCCGAAGTAACCTCTTCAGACCATTTGATGACATTCCTTTGTTCGACTCTATTAAGTAGCTGCAGCTTATATATGCCCTCGGTGTTTTCATACTTGAAAAAGACCACTTCATCGCCGGGATCGGCAGCAGAAAGATTTCCCGCGACCGCTGTCATAGGCTTAACGGAACTGGCCGTGAGAGCATAGACGCTCGATGAATTGGCGAGAGCCATGTCGTAACGCGTAACCGACGTAACAACCAATCCGTCGGGAGGACCATAAACCCATTGGCTTTTATAGTAATAGTATTCGCCCCATCCAATAATTTGTTTATAGCAATCACCTTCCAGGTCGGCCACAACCGAACGGCCAATAGATAGAATGTTGGAACCGTATATATCGTTTATTATATCGCCTGTCAAGGCATCGACGAATATGGCTTCTCCGGCATCGAACCATTCTTCTTCATTGTGCAACGGGTCGTAAGAAATAAAATACTCTACGACCGAACCCTCGAAAACTTCTATCTTACCGTTGCAATCGAAATCACCTACCTGCAACGTGACGCCGTGGACCGGGTCTGCACTGTAAAACGGCTTATGGCCCTGGTATTCGAAAGCCAGTTGAGGATCGTCCGCAAGAGACAATTCCTGCACATACAGGTGACTGGAAATACCGGATTTATTCAATAACACCAGTTCATTCGCTCCGTCATCGTCAATATCACCGATCGCGCTAGCATTGAACGCCGCCGAATCGCTGTAAATTATTTCCCCTGTTTGAAATGAATAAACGTAATAGCTGGCTCCGAACAGCGCTATAAGCTCATCATAGCCGTCACCATTGACGTCATAAATTTTGTAATCCTGAAGACCTCCTGTGACCGGAAACGTCACCGAATCGGACTTTGTAAAATTGTAATTTGCCGAATGCACCGAACCGCAGATAAAAGCAATTAAGACACAAAATAATAATCCGCGACGGACAAATTTTGATATGAAATTCATAACACACCCCTCTCCTTGGACTTATAAAAAAGATAAGATAATAGACAGAATTGTCAATAAAATAGTCCGGACGGGAAGAGGGGATTGCCCGGCTATTTCATCAGAATCATCTTTTTGGTCTGGCTATATCCGTCATATTTCAGGCGATAAAAATACACCCCCGATGAAACCGTCTTTCCTGCTGCATCAGTCCCGTTCCAGTCAACCTGATAATTCCCGACCGGCATTTCTTCATCGACCAGATCGACAACTTTTT
>CAZMWI010000087.1:0-13370 GCA_964569945.1 uncultured Ignavibacteriaceae bacterium | reverse complement strand
AGGATCTCGGGACTCGAAGTGCTCAAAGCGCTGGAACGTGAAAGGGAAAAACGCCGCCAGGCGCTTCTCGAAGCAACCCGCCGCCGCCAGATTCTCGAAAAGCTTCGCGACAGGAAAAAAGAAGCTTATCAAAAAAAGCTCGAATTAAATGAACAAAAAGAACAGGACGAGATCGCGTCCAATTATGCCCTCCAAAAAAAATAGCTCCCGATTTTTAACACCGGGAGCCGACTGACAATAGACGATACATCACGCTCGCGCGTGTTTTTCTGCTATTTCAGCATGATCATCTTTTTGCTTCGATTAAAATCACCTGCTTTGATTCGATAGAAATATATTCCTGACGCCACGGGATTATTGTTGTCGTCATAGCCATCGAAGACGACAGAATGCACCCCGGCATTCATGTGTTCATCGACCAGAGTTTTTACCTTTTCACCGAGAATGTTATATACTGTCAGGTTTACGTCGGATCCCGTCGGCAGCGCGAATTCGATTTTTGTCGACGGGTTAAACGGGTTGGGATAATTCTGCGACAATCCATAATCGGTCGGCAGCAGGCCGTTGCTGAAGTCATCGTCGACCCCTACCGTTTTCTGTATTTCAATCTGTCCGGGATGATAGTACGGTTCAATAGTTATCCCGCCCCCGGTTGAAGGCCGGTGATATACCGTGTAAAATGTCCCGCCGTACGGTACCGAATTGATCAGAACAGTCTCATCCGGTGCGGCCGCGTCGATGTCGAAGTACAGCGTGGCCAGGACTCCCTCACCGACCGGCATGGGAGTAGCGGGGTTGAACTTAATGGACACTAATATCTGACGGTCGGGAATATTAGTGGAAACGGTTTTATTAAGGGCCGACTCACAGCGTGTGCCGGTAAAATCAACCGTACTGAAAGTTATATCATCGGAAGTATATTCAAGGGCCAGGGCGATGGAATCGACCTCGCCTTCATTATATCCATATACGTTGACGGCCACCCCGTTGCCGGGCTTTCCGACCACGGCGTCGGCGTAAATCGAGTCCAGCGTGGCCGGAGCCGCGAGCACGCGAATATTTCCGGGGACAATCTGTGGATGAACCGGATACCCCAAAGCCGAAGAGAAGAAAGTTTTACGGTCAAACCCCCCTGCGAGCTCCCAGAACGCAGTATCTATTGGAAGATCGTGATTAGCGGCAATGTTCTTGACTGAGAAATACACATTAAACCCGAGTCCGTCTCCCGGCGGAAACGGATTGAGATAGTCATAGAAGAACAAATCGACCATGTTGGAGGTGTCGTTGAAGATTACTCTTTGCGTGTCGGATTCAGGTATAAAGTCGAATCTACCGCCGCTGAAATTAAAGGAATCAGGTACCAGGAATGTGGAATCGAATTTCAAAGTAACTTCAATGGCCGATACAGTATCCACATTAGCAATAAAAACCGGCAATATGGCGGTGCGGCCCGCATAAGCCTCGACTGAGTCTACTTTGACGGTATCGTTTAAGCCGGAGTAATCGGCCGATGCGTTTGCGGCCAGCCCAAGAATCACGCTTATCAAAATGAATAATCTCAATTTCATTTGAACTCCTCTCATATCGCCACAGCTATATCACGCAAACTCAATGCAAAATTCCCGAAATTTTTATCAAATTTGGCATTTTCGCCCAAGTCGATGTAATATCGCAGGTTGAAGAAGTAATCCTCACAACAAATATACGAGAATCGTCTGCCGGTGACAAGCAGATTTGCGTCAAGGCGCCAAAAATTATGCAAGCTGTTGCATTTTCTGCGTTTGTCCGATTTAAGGATTATCAGTGGAATTTATATACGGATCGATAAACAAATCTTATAAAAATCCGGAAACGGCTTATTAATCAGACCGGAAATATTTTCCAAAATACTTTATGAGTTTTTGATCCTCAATGCCAGATGCGCGCCATAACTGACAGGCCCGCTGTCGCTTAGTCAAACATGCCAGCGTTTAGAAAAATGTGGCACAGGGACTGCTTAAAGAATTGTCGGAGAAATAGCATTATGATAAAAGGTATGTACAAAGCTGCGTCGGCCATGATTCCCCGAATCAGGCAGCAGGAGACTATCGCCAATAACCTGGCTAACGCTTCCGCCGCCGGATATAAGAAGGACATGGTCTTTACACGGGAACTTTCCAGGGCCCAGGCCAAACACGCCCCGAGGAAGAATGACTGGCAGACACCGATGATCGACCAGGTTTATACCGATTACGATCAGGGGGCGATGGATCAGACAAACAATCCGCTCGATCTGGCTATCGACGGCGATGGCTTTTTTGTCATCCAGGACCCCACGACCGAAGAGTTATATCTGACTCGCGGCGGCAATTTCGCGGTAAACTCCGATGGCTTTTTAAGCACCGCCGATGGTATGCGGGTGATGAGTGACGGCGGCCCGATTGCACTTGAAGGCGGCGACGTGACCGTCTCCGAAACCGGCCAGGTCTCTGTCGACGATACTCCGGTTGCCAATATTCGTGTTGCCGAACCGGATAATACCGGCAAGCTGACCAAAGTGGGCGAAAACGCCTTCAATATCCCCGACGGGATCGAACTTCGGGCGGCGGTTAATTTTGCTATCAAGCAGGGCTATTTGGAATCGTCGAACGTCGACGCGGTCAAAGAAATGGTAGACATGATAGTTTCATTCCGGGGTTATGAATCCGATGCACAGGCTTTGAAAATGCAGGACGGAACTCTGGATAAACTTATGAATAACGTGGGTCGAGTACGCTAACCCTTAAGAAAGAGAGGGTGTGATGATAAAAGCAATGAGAACTGCGGCGACCGGCATGGTTGCCCAGCAAATGAATATCGATAACATCGCCAACAATCTGGCCAACGTCAACACGACCGGTTTCAAACGGTCCAAGGTCGAATTCCAGGACGTGTTGTACCAGAATTTACGTAAAGCCGGGACGGCCACCGCCATAAATACCAGTGTCCCGACCAATCTGGACGTCGGTTACGGCACCAAAGCCGTAGCGACCGTGCGCGAATTCTCGGTCGGAGATTATGTCCAGACGGATAATGCCCTCGACATGGCCATAAGCGGCAACGGCTTTTTCCAGATTGCCATGCCCGACGGAACCACGTCGTACACCCGCGACGGGGCTTTCAAACTTTCGGCCGACGGCCAGATAGTCACATCTGATGGATTTTTCCTGACTCCGGAGATTACCGTGCCCGAAGATGCCACGTCGGTTTCTTTAACGGTGGACGGTGAGGTTTCGGTCATGATTGCCGGAAGTAGCGATCCGCAGAGCGTCGGTACTATCGAACTGGCCAAGTTCATCAACCCGGCCGGTTTATCGGCGGTCGGACATAACCTGTATAACGAAACCCCGGCGTCGGGGACTCCGATTTTGGGTCAACCGTCACTCGACGGCTTCGGCAAGCTCGACCAGGGCTATCTGGAAATGTCGAACGTGAAGGTTGTTGATGAGATGGTCAACATGATCGTCGCGCAAAGATCGTACGAACTGAATTCCAAGGTCATCCAGACCGGAGAAGAAATGGCCCGGGTTGTAAATAACCTGAAATAAATGAGTATAAAAATGAAAAGCTGCAAATGGATTTGCGCGGGACTAATTATCCTTATGATGGCTGTAACGGTTGCCGCCGATGATGACGGTCTCAAAGCCGATTTGTCTACGGCCGTAACTGATTACTTTCAGCTCGAGACTCAACATACGAAAATTGAGTTTCGTCGGATTCGTCTCGATGCCAAACAGGGCGATTACGATAGTCTTGCGATTAAACCGATTACAGAGGGCCGCAATTTCGGTCGCATTGTCCTTGAAGCCAGTTTGTTTAATAAGGGAGAGCTTCTCGAATCCGGACAGGTCAGTGTCAATATCGTTAAGTTCGAAACCGTCCTGATTGCGAACGATCGTATCGGCCGCAATGCGCTATTATCCCCCGAACAAATTATAACCGAAAGCCGGGACGTGACCTATCTGGTCGATAAGCCCCTGACCGATATGAACGAAATTGTCGGGCGGCGGACCAGACGCCTGATTGGCAAAGGCAATATCCTGACTTACGCCAATACGGAAATTATTCCGACGGTTGAAGTCGGCAAAGAAGTCAAAATCATCTATCGCTCCGGAGCGCTGGAAATTTCGGCGGTCGGTACCGCTCTCGAAAACGGCTACACCGGCGAAAGTATCCGGGTGCGTAACGAACAATCGAAAAAAACAGTCGAAGCTACCATAAATAACGAACAAACGGTTCTGATTACGCCGTGATGTGAGGTGTGTGATGAAATTAAAAAAGATATTTTGGTTAACGATATTTTTGCTGCTGCTTCCGTTTTCTTTACGAGTCTGGTCGGGTGATTTCGGGCAATCGACGTCGCTTTTCACCGATATCAAAGCCCAGGGAATCGGCGATATACTGACGGTTCTCATTTACGAATCGGCAACGGCTTCGACTCAGGCTGAAACCAAAACCCAGAAAGACGGCAAGTTCGAACTCGACGGCGGACCGGGAATCGGAACGCTGGATTTTCTGCCCCTGTTCGGAGTCAGCGGCTCTAATAAAGGCTCGCACAACGGCAAAGGTGAAAGTCAGCGCAGTCAGTCGTTATCGGGTAAGATGACGGTGACGGTAATCGGCGTCAAAGAAAACGGTGATCTGGTCATTAAAGGCAGTCGCACTGTCAATATTTCCAAGGAGAAGGAAACCATGACGCTTTCGGGCGTCATACGCCAGAAAGATGTCACTGCTACCAATACAATAGCTTCATATCTGATCGCCGACGCAGAAATATCATACACCGGTCGCGGGGCCGGATCGGATGCCGCCCGCCCGGGACCGCTCATGCGGTTTCTAAACTGGCTCTTTTAAGGAGGACCGATGCGTAACCTGATTTGCACAAAGATTTCAATCCCGACTTTCCTGGTCGTCTGGCTGGCCCTGACATTAAGCTTAATCACACCGCAGGCCGATGCCTCGGCGCGCATCAAGGATATAGTCAGGATTCACGATAAAAACGAACTCGACGTATTCGGTTACGGGCTGATTATCGGCCTCGACGGAACCGGCGACAGCAAAGGCACTCAATTTACGATTCAGTCTCTGGCCAATATGCTGGAGCGGCTCGGTGTCACGGTCGACGCTTCGCAGCTTAAAGTCAAGAATATCGCGGCGGTGATGGTTACCGCCCGGATTTCATCCGACGCCAAAGAAGGCGACCGTCTGGATGTTACCGTATCATCGATAGGTGATGCCTCATCTCTGCAGGGCGGCGTCCTCATGCTGACACCTCTGTCGTCGATGCAGGGCGACGTATATGTCCACGCACAGGGACCGGTGTCGATCGGCGGGTTTAACGTCCAGGTCGAAGGCGGAAGCAAGATCATCAATAATTATACGCTGGTCGGCCGGGTGCCCGGCGGCGGCAAAGTTGTGCGCATTCCCACCGATCTGCCTAATTCCAAGGAAGTTTTGCTAATAGTACAATCACCCGACTACGCTACCTCTGATCGTATCGCCACCAAAATCAATACCAAGTACGGTTTGATGGCCTATGTCGATGACGCGGCGACGGTTCGTATCGTCGTCCCGGATTCGCTGGATTATCCCAACGACAGAACGCGAATGCTAGCCGATATCGGTTCGATGACGGTCGAACCTGATTCCCCGGCACGAGTCGTGATAAACGAACGAACCGGGACCATTGTTGCCGGGGATCATGTTACGATCGCGCCGGTGGCTATAGCCCACGGCAATATTACGGTAAATGTGAAATCCACGCCCGTCATATCCCAGCCCGAGCCGTTCTCGCAAGGGGAGACGGTAGTCACGTCAGACTATGAACTTACGGTTAACAACGAACAGGCTCGAGTAGTGAATCTCAAAGAAACGGTCAGTCTGTCCGACGTGGCTAACGCCTTAAACGAAATAGGAGCCGCGCCGCGCGATATCATCGCCATTTTTGAAGCGCTTCGCCAGGCCGGTGTATTGAGGGCGGAACTGGTAATCATATAGAAAAGACAATGCAGGTAAACGGTAGTACACATACGGCGATAACGTCGAAGGCCCTCGGCGCCAACGAGACTATGGAGGACCGCAAGGCAAAGCTTTATAAGGCCTCCAAGGACCTGGAATCGATATTTCTGTATCACATGCTGCAAACTATGCGAAAGACGGTTCCGGATAATTCCGGCGGTCTCAGTGCTCCCGGCACTGGCTTCGGCAAGGATATGTATACCCAGATGTTCGACCAGGAGCTGGCTTCGAAAATGGCCGGGACAGGTAACCGCAGTCTGGCCGACGTGCTTTACAAAGATCTTGAGAAAGTGCTGGAGCGGGAATCCGGTTTAAAACCGAAGCCTCATAAGGTTAATACCCTGATCGAAAAAGTTCAAATGCCGATGAATTTGAAAATCGAACTAATCCCTCTGGAATCCGACAAGACGACAGAGATAAAGCCGTTGAAAAAGTCCGAACCGTTTCACGATCTGAAACCGATCATCAAACGGGCGGCGGAAAAATACGATCTCAAGCCGGAGTTGATCGAGTCGGTCATAAAGGCCGAGTCGGGCGGAAATCCCAAAGCGGTCTCACCGGCCGGAGCCAAAGGCCTGATGCAGCTTATGGATACGACCGCGACCGACGTCGGCATCACCGATTTGTTCGACCCGGAGCAGAACGTGCAGGGGGGAGCGAAATATTTGCGTCAGATGCTGGACCGTTTCGGCGATATCAAGACCGCGCTGGCGGCGTATAACTCCGGACCGGGCACAGTCGAAAAATACGGCGGCATCCCGCCCTATAAAGAAACCCACGATTATATAGATAAGATTTTGGGACAGCTTGAAACCGAACCCGTCGAACTGGCTTCGGCGGCTAAAGAGTAAAATTAAGATGCCGAAAGAATTAATAGAAAATAGTGCAGATTCTGAACTGGTACTGGAATTGATTCAAGTACTGGAACGGGAAGCGTCCCTGATTGAAACATTCATCGATCTGTTGGAACAGCAGCAAAAGGCGCTGGTCCAGAACGATATCGCGGAACTCAATCGGGTGACCGACCTGCAAAGAAAAAGAGTCGCGGAAAGCGCGGAATTGTCAAGACGACGGGAAAAGCTGATCGGACAAATATCGGAAGTTTACGATGAAAAAGACGATATCAATATTACCAGACTTATCAGTCTGGTGTCAGCGGGTCATGCGAACGACCTCTCGCGAATCAAGGACAATATTCTCGAACTTAATGACAAGGTTGCCAAAGTGCGCAATCAAAATGAACTGCTTATCGAGCAGTCTCGGGAAAATATCCGGGTGACCATGGAAATTCTCGGTAACATAAAATCCCCTCAATATAATTATAAGAAAGAGGGGCGGACCGCCGGAAGCGACGCTTCCCTGGCAATGGACAGGAGGGCGTAATGGGACTTTTCAGCGGAATTGAAATAGGCAAACGAGCCTTGATGACCAACCAGGTCTGGCTTCAAACCATCGGACATAACATAGCCAATGCCAATACACCCGGTTTTTCTCGCCAGCGCGTGACAATTACACCCACCTATCCGCAGCAATTGCCCATCGGATCGATCGGGACGGGTGTCACGGCTCTGGGCGTTTATCAGGTCAAGGATCAGTTTTTGATAGATCAATATCGCATGCAGAATAAATCTTTGGGTGAATGGACCTCTAAAGAAAAGACCTTAAGTCAGCTCGAACAGATTCTTAACGAACCCGGCGACAGCTCTATCAACAGCCTGCTGGACCAGTTCTGGGCGAAATGGTCGGAGCTTGGCAACAATCCGGATTCTTTGTCGGCTCGGTCAGATCTGCTGTCGGCGACGACCATGCTGACCGACAACCTCCATCTTATTGCCGGCAAAATCGACGACGTAAGAAAATCGACCGACACCGAAGTCAGCCTGATGCTGGAAAAGGTCAATGGTATGACAGAAGAAATCGCCCAGCTCAATATCGACATCGCTCGCCAGGAACTTGGTACAGATAAAGCCAACGATCTTCGCGACCGGCGTGATGTGATTATAGATGAACTGTCTTCTTATGTGGACCTCAATGTACGCGAGCAGGCGAATGGCACCGCGACCGTATATATCGGCTCGCTGGCTATTGTGGAGGGGAGCCAGTCGTTTAAGCTGGGGACACGGGAAGTCAAGTCCGGCGATCAAACGGTACATAATATTGTGTGGGAAAACACCGACAAGGTTATCAAAAATCTTAAAGGTCAGTTGAAGGGATTGATCGAAACCCGTGATACGATTATCCCGAAATACCAGAGCACTCTTGACGACCTGGTACACACGCTGGTTACCAGTGTCAATGATGTGCATCGGGACGGTTTCGGTTTGGACGGTTCCACGGGTGTTAATTTCTTCGACCCGACCGGCATTACTGCGGATTCTATAGAGCTCAATTTCAATGTCGAATCCAACCCGGACAAAATCGCGGCCTCGGGTTCGGGAGAGGTGGGCGACAATACCAACTCTCAGGCTATTGCCGATCTTCGCAACAGCCTATTGATGGAAAATGGAACCGCGACGCTTTCAGACTATTACCAGAACATCGTCGGCGATATCGGGATTAAAGCCGGTAATGCCAAAAGCCAGAAATCGAATTTCGAACTTCTGGTTTCGCAGGTTGAAAACAATCGCCAATCAGTCCAGGGTGTGTCACTGGACGAGGAAATGGCGCAGATGATAAAGTACCAACACGCTTATGACGCCGCCGCGCGGGTTGTCACGACCATGGATGAAGCGCTCGGCACGATTATACAGGGAATGGGCGTCACTGGAAGATAGATAAGACAATAAGAGATTAGTCCACGGAGGGCGTTTTGCTGATTTTGACAAGGAAGTTGGGTGAATCGATAACTATCGGTGATGAAATAAAAGTCACCGTTCTCGGTGTTTTCGGACGGCAGGTCCGCATAGGCATCGAGGCGCCGCCGAAAGTTGTCGTTCACCGTGAAGAGGTATATGTCCGCATTCAAAATGAAAACCGCAAGGCTGCCAAATCGGTCAAGCAGGACCTGGGCAGTATTGTCAAAGCATTGAAGGACAAAATTGCCGGAAGCGGCGAGAAGAAAAAACCGCCGGAAATCAAGTACAAAAAGGACACGAAAAGGCCACCCGGTCCGAATGCCGGAACCACCTGATAATTTTCAGGTCCCTAGACGAGCCCTGTGTCCATAAAGAAAGCTTAACGTATGCGAGTATCGAATTCGATGGTACCAGATCAGGTTTCATTTAACCTGAACCGTTCTCTTACCCGCTATATGCAGCTGCAGTCGATGATGTCCTCGGGGAGGAGGATCAATGTCCCGTCCGATGATCCGACGGGAACTCAGAAGGATTTGCAGTACCGTACCATGCTGGCTCAGATAGCCCAGTACCAAAGCAATATAACTTACGGTAACAGCCTTCAGAATCACTATGAATCGGCGCTGCGGGAAATCGAACAGATGGTTTCCGACGCGAACGTCATCGCGGTTGGATTATCCAACGGTGACTATGACGCCAATGCGCGTCAGGCGGCCGCGGATGACGTCCACGGTATTTTCGAAGCCATATTCGGGCAGGCCAATTCACAGGTGCAGGGGAAATACATTTATTCCGGTTTTCGGACCCACACGAAATCTTTCGAACTCGGCGCCAACGGCGTCGAATACATGGGCGATACCGGCAACATCAATATCGAAATCGAACCCGGCTCGAAAACGCAGGTAAATCTGATCGGCTCGCAGGTGTTCATGAACCGTCTGTCGGTTCTGGGTGAAAACTCGGACCTTAAACTCGGCATCGGCCCGACGTCACTTTTAACCGATTTGAACCTTGGAGACGGAGTCGATCTGACAACCGGCCAGTTCACCGTGACCGACATCAATAAAAATATCAGCGTGACGATTGATATCAGCGGAGCCGCGACCCTTGATGACGTCGTAACCGCTGTCAACACGCAGCTTGCCGCCGGGGGAATCACCAACCTTACGCTCGATTACGGTGTTGGCGGAACTGAACTTCAGTGGAATTCCACTGCTGACGGAATGGTCACGGGCGATACGAAACTCGCGAATCTGAACGACGGGCGAGGGGTGGACCTGTCCACTGGCATAATAGCTATTAAAAATTTCGATGAATCGATAAATCTCAATGTCGATCTTTCAGGAGCTGCGACAATAGATGACGTACTCCAGACTTTGAACGATGCTTTCGCGGCCAGCTCCGATCCACAGGTGCAGGCCCTCTCAGCCTCGATAAATGCCGGCGGCACCGGTATCGACATTACCGACCCCAACAACCTGGGGCTGACGATTACCGATATTGCGCCGGGCAGTACTACTGCTTCGGACCTCGGGATATCCGGCGACGTGGGACTGGTCCTGAACGGGGTCGATCTGAACCCGCAGACGGAATTTTCTGTCGCCGAAGTGACAGCCGGGCAGACCACGGCCGGTGACCTCGGAATTTCGGGCAGCTTCCATGGCACGATGGTTGGACAGAGCATTGTGCCGCAGATTACAATGGACACCCCGCTGTCACTTCTGAATAGCGGGCACGGTGAAGATTTGGGGCAGATCAGAATATCACTCGGTCGCGCTTCCAAAATCGTCGACCTCGGCAATTCCAGCTATACCACCGTCGGTGATCTGATCAATGCCCTCAACAATACCGGCTTAGATATCGAAGCGTCGATTAACGACGCCATGACCGGTATCCAGATAGTCCCGACCGTAGACAATGCCTCGCTTATAATAGACGAGATCGGTGGCGGCGATACGGCCCATACGCTGTGTATTTTCGGCTCTCCGGATATTTTCGGTACCCTGATGCTATTGGAGCAGGCCCTTCGCAATGACGACCAGAGCGTGGTCGGGCAGTTGATCGGCAACCTTGACGAATCCATACAGGACCTGCTGAACCATGAGGCGAAAGTCGGCACCCGCGTCAGGCGTATGGAATCGACACAGTCCCGACTCGACGACATGAGCTATACCTATAAATCGCTCTTAAGCGACGTTGAAGATGCTGACCTGACCCAGCTCGTGACCGATTTGGCGATGCAGGAGACCAGCTATCAGGCGGCCCTGATTGCATCTTCAAAAATAATACAACCGACGTTATTGGACTTTTTGGCATAGAACCTTCACATTGGAAAATGTTATGAATTTAACAACACAAAGATTCGGCGACGTGACGATTCCTGAAAACAAGATAATCACGATGTCGAAGCCCGTACTCGGATTCGAACACCTTAAAAGGTACTGCATCATTGAGCGCGATGATACCGAACCGTTTCTGTGGTTTCAATCTGTCGACGATCCCAACGTGGCCTTTATGATCATCAACCCGATCGTGGTCTGCCCGGATTACCGAATCGAGGTCAACCCCCGGGAACTCGATGAGCTGCGAATCAAAGACGTCAGGGAAGTGGAAACGTACGCTATCGTCACCGTTCCCGACCGGCCGACCGATATCTCGGTCAACCTGCAGGGGCCGATCCTGATTAACACCCGGACGCGGCTGGCCAAACAATTGGTGCTGGTTAATTCGTGTTATCGCGTCAAACATTTGCTTTCGGAACTGATGGAAAGCGCGGCGGACGTCGAGCTTCCGGAAGTCGTCGAAGAACTGGCGGTGTAAGGCCCGATGGTGCGCGATCAACGCAACACCGGGAGAAAATCCGGCCGCAGCATTAAATCCAACCGCCCGACTGCCAAAAGTGGACGGTCATCGGTAAAGCGGACCGGAAAAAAACTCTCGCGTCAAAACGATTCGCCGCTCGATGCGGCGCTGTCGCTTTATCAGAAAAAACAGTACAAGCAAGTCTGCGAGGAGTTTTCGCAATTCGATCCGGATGAAATTTCTGATTTAAACGATCGACGCAAATTCCTGGCGATTCTGGCTGTTTCCTTGACTGTTACGGGTCGGCTGGAAGAAGCCGAAATGGCGGCCATGAAAGGCCTGGAGCTGAACCGGGAAGATAAGGATTTTTACTATGTTCTGGCATTTATAAATGTCAAATATAAAAACCACGATCTGGTTCTTGAATATTGCCAAAAATATTTATCTAATAATGACAATTTGTCCAACTCCAATAATTTAAGTGGTGGTCTCGATCATTTCATTTACAACTATCGCGGTCTGGCTCAGGCCGCCAGGGGGGATAACAACGCCGCGCGCGAATCATACGAGAAAGCTATTGAGCTCGATCCGAAAGTCGAGCACGCTTATTTAAACCTCGCAAACCTTCTGAATTCGCTGAATAAGATGGATGATGCTCTGCGATTGGTTAAAACCGGCTTGCAAAAATGCCGCCAGGTGCAAGAACTGCGGATGATGAAGCAGACTCTCGAAAACAGGGTCACAATCAGCGCCTGTATGATCGTTAAAAACGAAGAAGATCTCCTGCCCGGCTGCCTGCGTTCGATTCGCGACTGGGTCGATGAAATAATAATTGTCGATACCGGTTCCGAAGATCGCACAATCGAAATCGCCAAAGAGTACGGAGCTAAAATATACGAGCAGGCGTGGGCCAATGATTTTTCGGCCCCGAGGAACCTGTCTTTGCAGAAGGCATCGAGTGACTGGATTTTTATCATCGACGCCGACGAAGAATTTGTTGTCGAGGATGCGAGCAAACTCAGGTCAATTTTGGCCCATACGGATAGCAGCATGATCTCGGTCAACGTCGAGAACATAAACCCCAAAACGGGGGAGACGTCGTCGGGACTGATAAGTATTCGTCTATTCAAAAACAGCCCGGATTTCTATTACGAGGGGATAGTCCACAATCAGTTAAAATATCCCGAAGGGGTGGAAGCTCTACCGGTGCCGGTGACAATCAAACATTACGGGTATAATCTCGCGCCGGAAAAAATGCGACAGAAGCTGGCCCGTTCGCGCGCTCTTCTGGAGAAACAGCTTGAAGAACGGCCCGAATTCGCCTTCGCTCATTTCAATATGGCCCAATTGCTTAGAAGCCTGGATGACGATACCGAACCCGGCATAAACGACAAAGTGATATATCACGCAAAGCGGGTTATTGAGCTGACAGATAAAATTCTGGGCATACACCTTCAGGCACATCATCAGGTCGCCTTCGCCGGTTTAAAGAAAAAAGACCTGGATCTCGCAGAAGAATATCTTGATAAAGCGCTTGAAATCAAACCGGATTATCTTGATGCCCTGTTTACGTATGGGCAAGTCCATATCGCGCGAAAAGAATATGATAAGGCTGCATCGGCACTTAATAAATACCTGGACTTGCAGCAAAGATACGGACAACAGACAAAAACGGACAACATGATCCAGATGTACATCCGGGCGCGTCATATCGCCTATTATTATCTCGGATTGATG
>CAZMWI010000086.1:0-13374 GCA_964569945.1 uncultured Ignavibacteriaceae bacterium | reverse complement strand
AAAAAATCATCGGTTTCGAGAAAGACTGGCATTCGTTCGATAAAGCTGTCTGAAATCGACGACAACCGCTTGATCGGCATAAAGTCCGGAATTACTGAGCTGGATCGTGTGCTTGGCGGCGGGCTGCTTCCGGGCAGCTCAATATTGCTTGCGGGTGAGCCCGGAATAGGCAAATCGACGCTGGTGCTTCAGGCGGCAGAAGCATACTCACGATCAGGCGGCCGAGTGCTGTACGTCACCGGTGAAGAATCTTTAAATCAGATCAAGAAACGTTCACTGAGAATAAATATAAATGCCGAAAATATCGAATTCGCCAACACGACCGATCTCGAAGAAATAATGTCCCTGATCGATTCGGACGCGACCGGGATTGTCATTGTCGATTCCATACAGACCATCTCCAGCGCCGGCTTTCAGTCACCGCCGGGGACGGTCGGTCAGATTCGGGAATCGGCCGGACGGTTGATCGAAAGGGCACACCGGGACAATTTCGCGCTGTTTTTAATCGGTCATGTTACAAAAGAAGGTCTCGTTGCGGGGCCGAAGGTGCTCGAGCATATGGTCGATGTAGTTCTGTCCTGCGAGGGCGACAGCCGTCACTTGTATCGCCTGTTGCGGCCAATCAAGAACCGCTACGGTTCCACTCTGGAATTGGGCGTGTTCGAAATGTCGGCCTCGGGGCTGAACGAAGTGCCGAATCCGTCGTCGCTTTTTCTTTCGGATATGTCCGGCGAACGCCACAGTGGGTCGGTAATCGCGGCATCGTGCGAGGGTAACCGCCCGATACTGGTCGAGATTCAGGCGCTGGTGGCTCCGGCATCATATGGTATGCCGCAGCGTGTAGCCGGAGGGTTCGACAACAAACGCCTCGCCCTGCTCCTGGCCATACTGGAAAAACGAATCGGAATCCCGATGGGTCAAAACGACGTCTTCGTCTCGGTGGCGGGCGGGCTTCGTCTGAACGATCCGGCGGTCGATCTGGCCGTGATGGCGTCGATCGTGTCATCGCTTCGCGATATAGCCGTAGACTCCGGGACAGTACTGTGCGGCGAAGTAGGACTTTCCGGCGAGGTGAGAACTATCGGACTGGCGGACCGTCGCGCCGCCGAAGTGTCCAAGCTCGGTTTTAAGAAGATGATCCTTCCCGCCCAAAACGTCGAAAACATTGGCGGAAAAAAGCTCGAAATTAACGGCGTCAAAACGCTCGAAGAAGCGCTGGAAATATTATTTTAGGATGTACTATGAATAAAAAATCTCTTAAGCCCGATACGTGGTTGTTTCCGCTTCCGGCGGTGATGGTCTCCTGCAGGACTGAAAACACGGCCGCGAATATTATAACGATAAGCTGGATTGGTATCGTTTGCTCCAAACCGCCGATGCTTTCCATCTCAGTCAAACCTGAACGATATTCTTATGATATTATCAAAAAGGCCGGAAACTTTGTCGTCAATCTAACCGGTGAAGACCAACTGCACGCCGCCGATTATTGCGGCACAAAATCCGGACGCGATGTCAATAAATTCGACGAGCTCAATTTGACCGAGGTCAAATCTGAAATTGTCTCATCACCTATGGTCGGCGAGTGCCCGGTCAATCTGGAATGTGAGATTCGTCAGTCGCTCAAGCTCGGCTCGCACGAGATGTTTATCGCCGAGATCGTCGCCATGCACGCCGGGGAGGAATATCTGGACGAACGCGGTCGCCCCGATCTGGATAAGATAAAGCCGCTGGTCTATTGCCCCGGAGCCCGAGAGTACCGGGGTGGCCTGACCAAAGTGCTGGCTCGTTATGGTGAAGCCGCCAAGAAAAAATAACCGATGCCCCAGTTCAGTTTTGAATTAATCACGAAAGACCAAGGCGCCCGCAGGGGAAGGGTACAAACGCCCCACGGTTCGTTCAATACTCCGGCCTTTATGCCAGTGGGGACGTCGGGGGCGGTCAAAGCCATGACGTCGGAAGATTTGGAACAGTGCGGGGCGGAAATTATTCTCGGCAATACCTATCACTTATATCTGCGGCCGGGTGAGAAAATTATAAAGCAGATGGGCGGTCTGGCCTCTTTTAATTCCTGGAACAAACCGACTCTCACCGACAGCGGCGGCTTTCAGGTTTTTTCCATGCAGGATTTGCTAAAAGTCGACGACGATGGCGTGACGTTCAAGTCGCACCACGACGGCTCTTCGCATCGTTTCGAGGCCGAAAAGGTGATCGAAATACAGCGCGATATCGGGGCAGATATAATTATGTCGTTCGATCAGTGCGTACCGTATCCTTCGGATAAGAGCCGGGCTCAAATCGGCGTTGAACGCACGTTCGACTGGGCCAAGCGAGGCAAGGTGCACTTTGACAAGCTTGAAAAAGAAAATCCGTCGGCCCCGGCCTTATTTGGAATAGTGCAGGGCTCGACCTATCCCGATCTCAGAAAAATATCCGCAGAGCAGATAACGTCGCTCGATTTTCCCGGCTTCGCCGTCGGCGGTCTGGCGGTCGGGGAGTCGAAAACCGAGATGGAGGAAATGCTCGCGTATACCGCACAATTTCTGCCGAAAGACAAACCGCGCTATCTGATGGGCGTCGGATACCCAGAGGATATTTTGATGGCGGTATCGTACGGTATCGACATGTTCGACTGCGTCCTGCCGACCCGCAACGCCCGCACCGGCATGGTTTTTACATCCGGTGGCCCGCTGGTTTTCCGGAATGCCGAATTTTCCGAAGACGATCGCCCGCTCGACCCAGATTGCGATTGCAAAGTCTGCCGAAGATACAGCCGGGCATATATAAGACATTTGTACAATCAAAAAGAAATCACGGCCTTGATTCTGGCGTCGTATCATTCGACGTGGTTTTTTCAAAAATTGATGCAGGGAATAAGATCGTCGATAGAAAGCGGAAGTTTTGACGCCTATCGTAAGGCGTTCCTCGAAAAATACTTAGATTGGAATAATATATCCGATTCTGACCCACATAGTTGATATCTGTTTCGGGCGATATATTTCAGCCAGACGGGGACCGTCGGGCGACGGCCATTGTGTCAGGAAGACAAAATCCGGTTTGGTGACCCGAAAACCGAGTTCGAACGAATATTTCTGTTTGTATCTCCCGCCCAAAAATGCCAGATACCCCCAACTGCCGCTCATGTCGGCATCCAGAATGGTAATATCTTTGTAAACGGTATCAGTTTTGAGATCATAAAATTTAACCCCGTCGAAGGAGCTGGGATCGTACCAGCCGAAATTATATAATGCCCCGAGACCGAGATAAATGAAGTAGTCATTCTTGCCCCGGTAAGTAAACACTTCTGCCGATACATTGAAGGATTCCTGGGTTCCAACGCCGATATCAAAATCATTGACTCCGGACATGTTAAAATTGCCGCCGACCCGCATCGCAATCGGGTGCCAGACCAAATATTCGGCCTTAAGGCCAAGTTCGGCGCCGGGGTCGGTCAGGGAACTGCCGACGTTGCCTCCGGCAACCACGTGGAGGCTTAATACATTAAGCGTGTCCCACTGAGTTTGCTGATTTGTCACCATCGGGGAAAGCAGGAGTAGAGTCAAAAGGTATGCTGTCATATTTTTGTCCGTCTTTGTGGTTGCCTCATATTTGTAACGGATTGAATATATGATTTGTTTTGAAAAATAAACAGCATTTCTTATAATATCCGTATGAAGAAAGCGCTTAGAGTATTTCTTATCACGATCCTGGCGTTGATGTCTGCGTCATACGCCGTCGGTGAATCGACCGACAGCACGGCCATACAGTATTATCTCAAGCAGGCTCGCAACAGCTTTGAGACTACATATATATACAATCTAAAAAGTAACTTTCACTGCCGGGCTAAGGCGATCGCCACTCTGACAGACTATCGGGGCAAACTCGATCAGGTTGATACGTCGGTTTATGAAATAATGTACGCCGATGGTAAAGTTTCTTCGATAGACATGACCGATACGTCCCGCATGGCCGAAAATGTGATTCCCGCGATGACCATACCGGATATGCCGTGGGAACTCGACTGCTGGTTTTATTTTTTCCCTAACGACACCGGCGGCGAGAATATATCAATCGGCTTCGAACCAAACGACGCTACCAAATCAGGGGCGGCTTCGGGTTTTATAAAGCTCGACCGGTATAATTTTACGGTTAAAGAATACACTATCTATGAAAGCGATGGCCAGTTTTCCGACCGGTATTCCCGTGTTTATAGCTTTGCCTACCGCGACTTGCTGACCGTACCGGTGACTCTGGAAAGGTATTGGCGCGCGGGAGGCTTCTGGGGCAGGAAATATTTTTATCAAAAAATCACGTTCGATAATTTTCAAATGACCGAATGAATATTATCTTGCTCATAATATAAGCTCATTCTATAATTACTCCGATGAAAGACGACGAAGAAATCCTTAAATCCCAAATAGTCCCGGAGCGCCTGCCGAAACATGTCGCTATCATAATGGACGGCAACGGACGCTGGGCCAGCAAGCGCAACAAACCGAGAACTTTCGGCCACGAAGCAGGCGTGGAAGCCGTACGTAAAACCGTCCGCGCCGCCGCAGAGCTTGGAATCAGCTATCTGACCCTATATACTTTTTCCGTCGAAAACTGGAAAAGACCACGCGAAGAGGTCACAGCTCTTATGAAGCTGCTGTCAAAAACGACCCGTCGGGAAATCGATGAGCTTAATCGTAATAACGTAAGGCTTATCACGACCGGCCGGATCGAGGGGCTTTCTTTGTCGCGCCGCAAAGCGTTGAATCTGGCTATGGATAGAACCGGCAGCAATACGGGATTGGTTTTGAATCTGGCGTTAAATTATGGGGGGCGAACCGAGATCATAGACGCCGTCAGGGCGATTGCTGAGTCGGTCAAATCCGGAAAGCTGGACCCGCGCAAAATCGACGAAAAGCTCTTTTCAGAGCATCTATATACTGCGGCGTTGCCCGATCCTGACCTGTTGATCAGAACGTCAGGGGAGATGCGCATTTCGAATTTTCTTTTATGGCAGACGAGTTACACGGAAATGTATGTTACCGACGTGCTCTGGCCGGATTTTGGGCGCAAGGAGCTTTTCGAGGCCATAATAGAATATCAGCACCGCGATCGGCGGTTCGGGAAGGTCAGGGCATAGATGAGCAAAAATATGATTTTACGCATTACTGTCGCCGCTATTTTCGGCCCGTTGATTATCTGGATCGGCTATCGGGGCGGATGGTGGCTTGTCGGGATGGTGCTTATCTTTGCCGCCCTCGGTCTGGGGGAATATCTCTGGCAACTGAAAGGTAAACTGTCGAGCCATATTAGGGCCGTGGTCTTTTTGTTAACCCTCGGGTCGGTTTATGCCGCGGTTAAGATGTCGGATCAGCTTTCTTTGTTTTTGCTTACGGGGCTGTTTTTGTGTATCGGCATGGCTCAGGCGGTGCAGAAAAAGACCCCGGCGGAGCTGTTCAACAGCACCGTAGTCGCCTTCTGGGGCGCAGCTTATATCGGATTTCTGTATCCCTTCGTTTATAAAGTCCGGCAGCTTTACCCGGAACAGGGCGGGCACTGGTTTCTATTCCTTTTCGGGACGCTCTGGCTGGCGGACACAATGGCTATGGGGGTCGGGAAAGCCATTGGTAGACACAAGTTCGCACCGACCGTATCGCCCAATAAAACAGTCGAGGGATTTTTCGGAGGACTGCTCGGCGGTATAATCGTCGCGGTCATCATGCGGTTATGGCTGCTTTCAAACTTCGATTGGTGGGTGTTGATAGCAGCCGGTCTGATTGTATCTCTGGTCGGGCAGCTGGGCGATCTGGTGGAATCGATGTGGAAGCGATCCTATGGCATCAAAGATTCCTCGGCGATCATCCCCGGCCACGGCGGCGTTCTTGATCGTTTCGATTCGTTGCTGTTTGCGGCTCCGGCTTTGTACTGGTTTTTGAAATTCATTGCACCTTAGGTCTTTGGGGGTCCGGTGAAAATTCTGGATTTCATATTCGCCGCGCGACCCATGTTGCATATCCCCGTCTGGACCATATATCTCTTGTCACTTCGCACTTTTGGCCGAAGTCATATAGTGCAATCCGATTTTTTATTAATCGCCGCGTTAAGTCTTAATGCGGCCGGGGCTTATTATATCAACCAGATTTATGATTATCACAGCGACCTGATAAACGAAAAGGTCGGCTTTCTTCAGAAAGGATTGATTGGCAAAAAATCTATGGTGGTTGTCGCTGTGATTGTTTTGGCTTTGTCCTCTGTCTTGGCGATATGGATTAATATTGGGGCAGGGATTGTAAATCTGGTTTTAATTATATTCGGGCTGTTATACTCCATGCCCCCGGCACGGTTGAAGGACCGCCCGGTCTTGGGTCTTTTGGCCAACAGCATTGGCTTTGGGATATTAATTCCGCTGATTGCGGCGTTTGCGACAAGAACAATTACAGATAGTGCTATCTGGCCCTGTTTGTTTTTCCTATTGACTGTCGGTGCGGCGCACCTGATGACAATCATTCCCGATCGTGTCGGTGATATCGCGGCAGGGAAGAAGACACTGGCGTTTTATCTGTCGGACAAAAAAATAATATATCTTGCCTCGGTGTTAATGCTTCTGGCTTTATTGCCGTCAATACTTATGGTAAATATCTTCCTGATAATCATATGTGTTCTGACTTTTATATTGTTGATGGCCGCGATTTCTGTCGATCAAACGCGGGTTTTGCTGTTCGCCTGCAAGTTCCCGATTCTTCTGCTGTCTCTTCTGGCCGGATATTATTATTCGATTTATTTAATTTTTCTGGTTGTCATCCTGGTGTCAACTCGCCTATATTATATCAGGAGACATAAAATTGCATACCCGAAGATCAGTTAAGCTATATTCGGCGCTGGCGCTGGTGTGTCTGTTTATTTTTTCAGGATGCACAACCACCGTCCCCCGCTACCATAAAGGTGGCGAAGAAACTCAAGACAAATCGCGCAAATCACAAAAAGAACAAAAAGTCCTCGAATACCGCACCAATGAATTTTCACAACTGCGGACAATCGATTTGATCAAGCTTGGCAGGATTATTCAATCTTACCTGGGGAGACCGTACGCCGGCACGTCGCGTTTTGTCAAGGGGCTCGATTGCAGCGAATTCGTGCAAAACGTGTTCGAGGAGTTCAACCGCACGGCGCTTCCGCGCACAGCCGCCAATCAATTCCGGGAAGGCCACAAAATCGAGAAGGGACATCTCCGCTACGGTGACCTGGTATTTTTCCGTACTGATGGCCGCAGCATATCGCACGTGGGGATTTATGTCGGCTACAATGAATTCGTCCACTCGTCATCATCGTCGGGCGTCATTGTCTCCGGCATGCAGGAAAGCTACTGGCGCAAGCGTTTCGCCGGGGCCCGGCGCGTCATTGATTAACCCACAACGCGGCCGTTTTACGTATAATAATTGACATGCGATTTAATGAGACTCTAAAGCTGAAGCTGAAAAACCTGCCGACCAATCCGGGTGTCTATTTATTCAAGGACAAGACGGGAAAGATCATATATGTCGGTAAGGCCAAGAACCTGAGAAACCGAGTCCGTACGTATTTCCGGAGCCCTGAAAAGCATGAGCCCAAAACCGCGCGTCTCGTGGCCGGGATTCGCGATTTCGATCTGATGGTAACGGATTCGGAGATAGAAGCGCTGATCCTCGAAGCCAACCTCGTCAAAGAGTACCATCCGCGCTATAACGTTAATCTCAAAGATGACAAGCACTTTCCGTATATAAAGATTACCGTCAAAGATGCCTACCCGCGCGTCCTTATCGTTCGACGGTTGGAAAACGACGGTTCCCGCTATTTTGGGCCGTACACCAATGCCACCGGCATGAGGCGGACGATCAATTTCCTGACCCGCCTGTTTAAAATCCGCGCCTGCAATCTGGTCATCCCTCATCCGCAGGGCAAGGCGCTGAAAGTTTGCCTCGATTACAGGATAGGCCTGTGCGGCGGACCGTGCGAGGGTCTGGTCTCCGAAAAAGCATATCGCGAGAATATCGATAATATCATCATGTTTTTGTCCGGTCGGGCGGAGACAATGATCGACAAACTGCGCATAAAAATGGACCAGTGTTCGAAACGCATGGAATTCGAGCGGGCCGCCGAAATCCGGGATCAAATCGACGCGCTCGAATCGGTGCGACACAAACAAAAGGTTGACGTCGGCAAGCCGGTCAATCGTGACATTATTGCCTGCGCCCGTGAAGGACGGGAAATCGTGGCGGTCGTACTTCAAATCCGTGAAGGCGTTTTGATCGGCCGTCAGGATTTTCGTCTGACGGCAGAAACCGATGAAACTAACGACGACGTGATCTCGGCCTTCGTACGTCAGTACTATAACCGCCAGCAGGATTTGCCTCAGGAGATTTACCTTCCTCTGGCACTGGCGGATGAGAAGCTGATCGGACGCTGGCTGAGAAAGAAAAAGGGTAAGATCGTCAAGCTGTTCGCCCCGCAAAAAGGCGAGAAACTCAAGCTGGTCGACCTGGCGTCAACCAATGCCAAGCTTCTGCTGGACGAACTCCTGATTCAGAAAAAAGGATATAAAGAGCGCATCGCGGGGTCGGTACAGGCGCTGAGAGACGACCTGCACATGGACCGGTCGCCTCAGACTATTGCCTGTGTCGATATTTCCAATACCGGTCAGACCGACGCGGTCGGGTCGCTGGTGTACTTCAGCAATGGTAAACCGAACAAATCCGAATACCGGCATTTCAAAATAAAACAGGTGACCGGACAGGATGACTTCGCCATGATGCGGGAAATTATCGGTCGGTATTTTTATCGTCTCAAGGATGAAAACAAAAAACCGCCGGATCTGCTGGTAGTCGACGGAGGGAAGGGTCAGCTTTCGTCGGTTACAAAAGAGCTGGCAACACTTGGTTTTAAAGATCAGGTCGTCATCGGGCTGGCCAAACGTTTCGAAGAAATCTATTTCACGGGCAGAAAAGAACCTCTGACGCTACCCAAATCATCGCCCGGGCTGGGGCTTTTGAAGCGTATTCGCGATGAAGCGCACCGATTCGCGATCGAATACAACCGTAAAGTCCGCTCCAAAAGAACCATAAAATCGTCGTTGGACAAACTTGAAGGAGTCGGTCCCAAACGGCGGGAAATCCTGCTCAAGCATTTTGGTTCGGTCAAAAAAATTAAAGAGGCGTCGCTTGACGACCTCTTGGCCGTGAAGGGCATTCCCAAACCGGTGGCGGAAAAAATATACCGATCGAATTATTAGATGATAAACGCGACATTAAATTTCTTGCACTTATAGAATATTGGACTTATAAAGCGACATGGCGGGATACGAAAACAAGACCTACACGGTTACGGCCATTACCCGGCTGATCAAGCACACGCTCGAGGAATCATTCGAGCCGGTTTGGGTCGAAGGCGAGCTGTCCAATTATATTCATCATTCATCCGGTCATCGTTATATGACTCTCAAAGATGAAAATGCGGCGCTTCGAGTCGTCATGTGGCGCTCGGTGGGGCAGTATCTCAAATTCGAACCGGAAAACGGGATGCAGATTCGGGTGTACGGCGATCTGACCGTCTACGAAAAATCCGGCCAATATCAGCTCATGGCTCGCCAGATGGTCCCTGTCGGAGTCGGCGAGCTTGAAATTGCCTTCAGGCAGTTGTACGAAAAACTCTCCAAAGAAGGCCTGTTCGAGCCGGAGCGAAAAAAGCAGTTGCCGCTCTACCCGATGAAGATCGGTGTCGTTACGTCACCCACCGGGGCGGCCATACGAGACATTATTCAAATCGCGCGAAGGCGCAATGATACGATTCAGCTGGTGATTTATCCGGCCCTCGTCCAGGGTGAAGGCGCCGCCGAGACTATCAAAGCCGGAATAGAATATTTCAATACTCGCGATGATATCGATGTTATCATCACCGGTCGAGGCGGAGGGTCTCTTGAAGATTTATGGGCTTTTAACGAAGAAGTCACAGTTCGGGCGATTGTGGCGTCGAAAATTCCGGTGGTGTCGGCCGTCGGGCATGAAATAGACACGACACTTTCAGATATGGCCGCCGATCTGCGGGCACCGACACCGTCGGCTGCGGCAGAACTGGTTATCTGGGATAAAAGGGATTTTCAATCCGAGATATCCGGCTTCATGGACCGATGCGCCTATAGTATCGAAAAATCGGCCCATTTCCTGAGAGATTCCCTGCGACGGAATATCAGCCGGGGAGTGTATCGTCGTCCCGAAGGACTTATTTTTGAGAGACATCAGCGTCTCGATAACGTCTTACAAGCTTTCGACTTTGCCTCAAAAAACAATTTGGAATTCCATAAAAACGCTGTATCTTTGGCCGTGTCCCGGCTGGAGTCGCTGTCGCCTTTGTCAATACTGGCAAGGGGTTACGCCGTGATCCGCAAAGTGCCGGATGGAGAGACGGTTAAATCAGTACGGCAGGTGAAAACGGGGCAGGAGTTGGAACTTATATTGACCGACGGCAAAATATTGAGCGAAACCCAAAAAATATCCAAAGCAAAGTAGATGACTCCCACCAAAAAGAAACATAAAGATTTCGAGACGGCCCTTATACGTTTAGAGGAAATCACCGAACTTCTTGAATCAGGCGATACAAAACTCGAAGAAGCTCTGGAGCTTTATACCGAAGGGGTAGAAATTGCCGCCTTTTGCGCCGGGAAACTGAAAGACGCCGAAAAGAAAATCAGCGTCCTGAAGAAAAAGGGTGAAGAGCTTCTGGAAGTCCCTTTTGATAACTCCGAAGAAGTGGAAAATTAGGCGGCTTTGATGGTTCAAAGTATGACCGATCCGGATATTGCATATTTGAAAAACAAGCAGGCCGATATAGACCGCCTGCTCGATCACTATCTTCCGCCCGCCAATACCTACCCGCAGATTTTGCACCAAGCAATGCGTTATTCGGTCCTGGCCGGGGGGAAACGTCTGCGGCCGATTCTGGCGATTACGGCCTACGAATCTCTCGGAGGTGATAATCCGGAAATCATAAACCCTGCCGCCTGTGCGCTCGAATTTATTCATACATATTCGCTTATACATGACGATTTGCCGTGCATGGATGACGATGACCTTCGCCGCGGTCAGCCCACACTTCATAAAAAATTCGATGAAGCAACTGCCGTTTTGGCCGGGGATGCTCTTCACGATCTGGCTTTCGAACTGATGGCCCGGTCGGGGTCGGCGCGAGCGGTCGAAGAACTGGCCCGTGCGATAGGCACCGAAGGGATGATCGGGGGACAGGTGGCCGACGTGGCAGCCGAAGGCAAAGGGGCTACTCTTGACGATATCGTCTACATTCATACGCATAAAACAGGCGCGTTAATCCGGGGAAGTTTACGTATCGGGGCCATTCTGGCCGGAGTCGATGAGTCTATTCTCGAAAGATTGTCCCAGTATGGTGAAAAAATCGGGCTTGCTTTTCAGATCGTCGATGATATTCTTGATGAAAAGGGTGACCAAAAAGAATTGGGAAAGAAAATAGGCTCTGATCGTAAAAACAAAAAGGCCACGTACCCCGGCACGGTCGGTTTGGAGAAAGCCGTAGATGATGCCGGGAGGCTCATAGATGAAGCCGTCGAAATATGCCATGGATTTGACCTGCACGAAAACTACTTTGAAATGATCGCCCGTTTTATCGGGCAGAGACGCCATTGATGTCTATTTTGAAAAACATAAAGGAGTCGGCCGACGTCCGCCTGATCCCGGACGAAATGCTCGACGAACTGGCCGAAGAAATCCGCCAGGATATTCTCAGCTTCGTTTCCGAAACCGGCGGACATGTGGCATCGAATCTCGGAATCGTCGAACTGACTATCGCCTTGCACCGGGCCTTCGATATCCCGCGCGACAAAATTGTCTGGGACGTCGGTCATCAATGCTATGTGCATAAGATGCTCACCGGGCGCGCCGAGCAGATGCGCCATCTTCGTCAGTACAAAGGTGTCGCAGGATTTCCCAAACGATCCGAATCCCCGGCCGATGCCTTTGGTGCCGGACACGCGTCGACGTCGATTTCCGCCGCCCTCGGTCTGGCCGCTGCGCGGGACCATCTTGGACAGGATTATAAAGTCATCGCCGTCATCGGTGATGGCGCCCTCACCGGCGGGCTCGCTTACGAGGGCTTGAACAATGCCGGGGCCATGAAGAAAGATATACTGGTTATCCTCAACGAAAACGATATGTCGATTTCGAAAAATGTCGGGGCAATGGCGAAATATCTGACCAACATCATGGCCGACCAGAGGTTTAATAAATTGCGCGATGAAGTCTGGGAGCTGACAGGGCGTTTCAAGCGCCGCGATAGGATTCGATCGCTGGTGTCGCAGCTTGAAGATTCGTTCAAAGGATTGTTTGTTCCCGGCTATTTATTCGACAAGCTCGGCTTCAGGTATTTCGGACCGATCGACGGCCACGATATTCCTCTGATTACGAAGACGCTTAACCAGATAAAAAACTTATCCGGTCCGCTGTTGCTTCATGTCCTTACGAAGAAGGGTAAGGGGTACAAACCGGCCGAATCGGACGCTACCAAATTCCACGGTATCGGTGCCTTCGATAAAGTGACCGGTAAGACCAATTCCGACGGTTCGCTGCCGTCGTACACGAAAATATTCGGCGAGACGATGGTCGAACTTGCGGAAAAAAACAATCGCATTGTGGCAATTACCGCCGCGATGACATCGGGAGTCGGATTGAACAAATTCGCGGAGAAATTCCCGGACCGATTTTATGACGTCGGTATCGCCGAGGCACATGCCGCCTGCTTTGCCGCTGCTCTGGCGACCGAAGATATCCGACCGTTCGTAGCAATATATTCCACGTTTTTGCAGAGAGCGTACGATCAAATAATCCATGATGCCGCACTCCAGAAACTCCCGGTCGTATACTGCATCGACCGCGCCGGACTGGTGGGTGAGGACGGCCCGACTCATCACGGGTGTTTCGATGTGTCGTACTTATCGACTGTACCGGGCATAAGCATTTTAAGTCCGAAAGACGGCGATGAATTCCGTTCCATGCTGCACCTGTTGGCCGAACGTAAGCTCGATGGCCCGTGCGCCATACGTTATCCCCGCGCCAAGGTTCCATATAAAATGACAAAACTCATCGACCCGATTGAATGGGGCAAATGGGAAATGCTGCAGGGGGCGGGGGAAACGGTTGTAATCGCCACCGGGACTATGGTGGACGTCGCCATGAAAACCTGGGAAGTCGTCGACAATGCTCTGCCTCTGTCGGTGATAAATGCACTATTTTTAAAACCTCTCGATTCGAATATGCTCGACGAATGTCTCGAAAAGTACAAGTGCATCGTAACCAACGAAGAGAACAGCCTGATCGGCGGGCTGGGCCAGCA
>CAZMWI010000085.1:0-13412 GCA_964569945.1 uncultured Ignavibacteriaceae bacterium | reverse complement strand
AATTACTGAGATATAATGAATCGTAATCAGATATGTTGGTTCTTATTTCACCGGCTGATATTTCTCCAGCCAGAACCATAATCATAATTAATATCAACAAATTGATAATGGTTTTCATGACATAACACTCCCCTATTTAAGCAATAACATTTTTTTCGAAACTATCGAGTTATCTGAAATAATTTTATAATAATATATTCCCGAGGCTTGGTTTGACCAAATATTATCTCCAACTATAATTATATTTGATCCTTTGTTAAGAACACCATAATCCTTACTGTAAATAACTTGTCCCAATACATTATATACTTCAAGTCGGCATTGTGATTCATTCCCGGGTGGCCCACCCTTTAGGGTGGGGGGCCTTGAATTTGAGCCGGGGTGACCCGACATTCTATGTCGGGTTTCTTGAAAATCTATCAATCCCCCACTTTCACCACCAAACAAATGGTATTTCCGCACGACCCTCTTATTATGATGACTATAAGAATGCCCATAAAAATTCGAGAGCAAAGGCGGAGCAAAAGTACAAATTTTCAAATTCGAACCCATTTTTATCTAAACAATATTGTGTCATGGCCTTGCGGCCAATAATGGACTAAAGACTCTACGACAAATAAATCCCGGCTGCATGCGAAACCGATTGAATACCCGTGCGTTTAAACCAGTATAGGGGATAGTCGTTACCCGGCGGGTGCTCGCATTCGCCGGGTCTGCGCAAAACCTAAAATAGCCCGATTTCTCTTGACGGACCCGAGAATTTGGGTATATTAGCAGATTCAATAATTAGAATATAAGGTTAGAAAGTAATGAAACGGACATATCAGCCATCGAATCGTAAAAGGCTCAACGATCACGGCTTCCGGAAACGCCGGTCGACACGCAACGGCCTCAAAGTTTTGGCCAACCGACGCGCCAAGGGCAGAAAAAGAGTGACCGTTACGGTCAAAAAGAAAAAATAGCTTGCCCCACCACAGCCTTAAAAGCAAAAAAATGATCTCGCAGATACTCAAATCCGCAAAAAAGTATCAGGCGGAGAATCTTGCTTTGTACTGCCATCACAGCCCGGACACCCGGCCCGACAACTATGCCGCCGCTTTCCTGGTGGCCCGTGCCGCGGGGACAGCTGTGACCCGCAACCGCATCCGGCGCTGGCTGCGCGAGGATCTGCGTCTTTTGCAAATGACAAACCCCAGGAGTGGGGACTTCGTTGTAAGATTTTTCGGGTCAGCGCAGGACACCGACCACAATGGTCTGGGCCGGACACTGAACCAATTGTATTCGCAAATCGGACAGGATGTCATACAATAATATATCCATATTCAGTTATCCTTTTATCCTGCTGATAAAAATTTATCGGTACACCCTGTCGCCGCTTTTTGGCGGCAACTGCCGTTACTACCCTACCTGCTCGCACTATTCCGAGGAAGCGTTCAAAAAACACGGGGCATGGCAGGGCTTTATTTTAACGGTCAAAAGGATTTTGAGATGTCATCCGTGGCACGAGGGCGGTTACGACCCGGTGCCGGAGAAGGGAATGGAGGGCTGACGTGAGCAACGGAAAAATGGGGATGGATAAACAAACCATCATTTTAATAGTAGCTTTGGGCGCGCTGGTGATTTTCTGGGTACCGATCATGACCCAGCTGGGATTTATTCAGCCCCCGGCTGAACAACCGGCCCAAACCGCCGGGCAGCAGGAAATGCCGGAACCAACCGATACAGCCACTGTCCAGGAACATCCGCTCAACGTATCTCAACAAAATCCTTCTACTACCGGAAGCAAGACAACCACCCCGACTCAGCCGCAGATGACCGCCGGCGACACAACGGCCATGGCCGAAAAGCCGCCCGAGGATACGGTTATAGTCAAGACCAATGTCTGGGAAATTGCTTTCAGCAATTATGGCGGCGGACCGGTCTCGTTTAAACTGCTCGATTATAAATACAGCGGCGACGGCCCGATTCAGATGTTGCCCGATTGCATCGCGGCCACGCCGGAGTTTTCGTTCAATAATGGTAATTTCGAAGACAAAAATGTCGTCTACACGACCAGTAAAAATCGCCACAGCTACGATGTAACGTCGTCGGAGCAGGAGCTGGTATACACCTATACCGGCCCGTCGGGCGGAACCATAACCAAGCGCTACCATTTCTATCCCGACCGGTATGACTATGATCTGGTCCTGGAGATTTCCGACCGGGCGGCCCTCGGATTCGAGCGCGAGTATTCCATAAATTGGGATAACAAGCTGATGCCCACCGAGTTAAATATATCCGATGATTACAACCAGATGTGGGCGATGGCCTATCAGAACGGCGTAAGGGTCAAAATCGACAGCTATGACAACAATCAGTATAATGTCAGCTATCAGGGTGTGACCAACTGGATCGCCACGAGGTCGAAATATTTTACAGCGATTCTTATGCCGCGCACAAGAGACGGCATCGAGGCTCATTCCAGCGGCGTCAAATACAAAGCGCAGACCACTCAGGGGACCGCCGACGTTCGGGAGATTAAGGTCGGTATAAATATGCCGATCGATTACGATCCGACTGTCACCGACAGTTTTTCGGTTTATGTCGGGCCGATGGATTATGACAAGCTCAATGCCTACAATGACCAGGTGGTCGACCTGATCGATATCGGAACCACGCCGTTCGTGGGGTGGATCATCAAAATTTTCGCGGTGCCGATATTATGGCTTCTGCCGCGCATGTACAATTACATCCCCAACTACGGCGTCGTCATTATCATCTTCTCGCTTCTGGTCAAAGTGATAACCTTCCCCCTGACAAAGAAGACTCTCAAGTCCATGATCGGGATGAAGAAGATTCAGCCGAAGCTCGAGGAACTCAAAATTAAGCATAAAAATAACCCGCAGGCGCTTAACCGGGAGATGATGAAGCTCTATAAGGAGATGGGCATCAACCCGCTCTCGGGCTGCCTGCCGATGCTTCCGCAGATGCCGCTGTTTTTCGCCCTGTTCGCGGTCTTCCGGTCAACCATCCTCCTGCGCCAGGCGCCGTTTGTATTCTGGATTAACGACCTTTCGCGCGGGGCGCTGTCGCTGACCGATCCGTACATGATTCTGGTGGCTCTTATGGTTGGACTCATGTTCCTGCAGCAGAAGACCGGTATGACCGACCCGAAGAACAAGGCGCTGACCTATATCTTCCCGTTCATGCTCGGATTCTTTTTCTACAAGGCTTCGGCCGGATTAGTGCTATATTGGACCTGCTTTTCCCTGTTTTCGTTCATAGAGCAGGTCGTTTTCAAACGCCCGATAATGCAGAAGGCCGACACCGAAGTCCAATGAGCCATGAACTCGCACACGCAAGATTTTTATCGCGAAACTATCGCGGCTATTGTCACGCCGCCCGGTGAGGGCGGCCTCGGTGCGATTCGTATTGCCGGTCCTGATTCCGAAAACATCCTAAATAAGATTTTCAAATCCGCCCACGAATCCGAGTCGAAGGCGGGATATTTTATTCTCAGATATGGTTATATTATTGACAGTCAGGGGCATACGATAGATGAAGTGACCGCCGTCATGATGCCCTCGGGACGCTCATATACCGGCCAGAAACAGGCCGAAATTTTCTGCCACGGCGGACAGTTCGTGCTTAAAAGAATTTTAAAAGAGATCATCGCCTATGGAGCCCGTATGGCCGAACCGGGCGAATTCACGCGCCGGGCTTTTCTGGCTGGACGAATCGACCTTGCCAAAGCCGAGGCAGTCGCCGATCTGGTCGCCTCCAAGACGGCTTTTTCGTATGAGTCCGCCAAGAACAATCTGATTGGAGCCATGTCCGAAAAGATTAAAACCCTTCGCGAACAATTGGTCGATATCCTGGCCGAGGTCGAAGCCTCGGTCGACTACCCCGAAGAAGACATCAACACCGCCGATCAGGACAAAATGATTTTGTCAATGGAAAATATTATCGCGCAGATAAACGAACTGGCATCAAGCTATCGCTCGGGCAGGATTATCAAAGAGGGCTTTCGCATCGCTGTCGCCGGGCGGCCCAACGCCGGGAAGTCTTCCCTGTTCAATATTCTGCTCAATCAAAACCGGGCCATTGTCGCGCCGGTGCCGGGGACAACCCGCGACTATCTTACCGAATGGATCGACCTCGAAGGGATCGCTGTTTCTCTGACCGATACCGCCGGGCTGAGATCATCAAAAGGTGCAATCGAGAAGTCCGGTCAGGAATCGGCGATGCAGATAATGCAAGACGCCGACCTGATAATCTGGATTGCCGATACCTCGCGTAAGAATTTCTCCGATGAAATAGAAACCGACATAAAAAAACTCGATTCGTTTTCGTCGATCAAAGTTGTCTTCAATAAAATCGACAAGCTGTCTCTTGAAAAATTGAAAGGGGTCAAGATGATGTCTCGGGGCTATTCGGCGGTCGCAATATCGTGCAAGACCGGAGAAGGGCTCGACAATCTCCGGAGCAAACTGGTGGCCCGAGTCACCGGCGGGCTTCCTGACTTGACCGATGGTTTGGTGGTCACATCGGAGCGTCACAAACAAAAGCTCGACCTGGCCCTGAAGTCGTTGAAACAGGCCGAGTCGGAAATAAAGCAAAATCAGAGTCCGGAAATAATCGCGTTCAATATTCGTCAGGGCATAATTGAAATTGACGAAATTTCCGGCCGTATATATAATGAAGAGATTCTGGACCGTATTTTTTCCCGGTTTTGTATCGGGAAGTAAAATTGTTTTACGTGAAACATTCTGACTTTGACATAATCGTTGTTGGCGGCGGCCACGCCGGAGTCGAGGCGGCTCTGGCGGCCGGACGCATGGGCAGGACGGTGGCGCTGGTTACGATGGACCGGCGCAAACTGGCCCTAATGTCGTGTAACCCGGCTATCGGTGGACTCGGTAAATCCCATATAGTTAAAGAGATAGATGCACTCGGCGGCGTTATGGGGCAGGCTATCGACGCCACCGGAATTCAGTTTAGAAAACTCAATCTAAGCCGTGGGCCGGCGGTTTGGGCCACCCGCGCCCAGGCCGACCGGATAGGATATAATGACTTCATATGCAGTTTTGTCGAAGCTCAAAAGAATGTATCTGTCATTGAAGCCACCGCCGGAGAAATTCTGGTAGAGCATGGCCGGACGGTTGGCATTCGTACCGAAGACGGTCAGGCCATTCTGGCCGGAGCGGTGATAATTTGCTCCGGGACTTTTCTGGGCGGGCTGATTCATATCGGTGACCAGCAGATTCCCGCCGGACGTCGTGGGGAAAAGGGAGCCTATAAACTATCGGATTCTTTTCGTTCACTCGGATTCGAGATCGGACGGCTCAAGACCGGGACACCACCGCGTCTTGATGGCAAGACTATAGATTTTTCTAAATGCGAGGCGCAGCCCGGACTCGAACCTCCCCCCTTCTTTTCATATCGGTCTCCGGCAAGAGATGTCAAACAGGTTCCGTGCCACCTGACCTACACCACCAACCAGACCAAAGAGATCATCATGGCCAACCTGAATAAATCGGCTATGTTTTCAGGGCAGATCAGCTCGCGCGGTCCGAGATATTGCCCGTCGATTGAAGATAAAATTTATCGTTTCAATGACAAGCCGAGACATCATATATTCCTCGAGCCTGAAGGCAACGGTACTGACGAGATCTATCCCAACGGTTTTTCGACATCGCTTCCGGCCGATGTCCAACTCGACGCCATCCGAACCGTAACCGGCCTTGAAAATGTCGAGATGACTCAGGCCGGGTATGCGATCGAGTATGATTACTGTCCGTCGCATCAGATCACGCCGAGCCTCGAGACGCGGTTTCTTCCGCGCCTCTTTCTGGCCGGTCAAATAAACGGCACGTCGGGCTATGAGGAAGCCGCCGGGCTGGGATTGATCGCCGGAGTTAACGCCGTTCTGGGTCTTGAAAATGAACCGCCGTTTGTCCCGGACCGGGCCGAATCGTATATCGGCGTCATGCTCGACGATCTGGTAAGCCACTCGACCACGGAACCTTACCGCATGTTCACGTCGCGCGCCGAGTACCGTCTGCGGCTCCGAGAGGACAATGCCCGCGACCGCCTGATCGAGTACGCGCGGAAATATTCCTTGATCCCCGAGGACCATTATGATTCTTTCCTGGCGTTACAGAATCGAACCCGGGAGACAATCTCCGCTCTGGAGAAAAAACATGTTCCGGTTGTGAAGCTCGACGGCTACACCGATTATTTTGTCAAGCGGCAATCGATCTCCCTGGCCGATATTCTCAAGATTCCGGGAGTCGATTACAAGTACGTTACAAGGTTTCTTGAGAACGGCGAACGGGTTGATGATAAAATTCTGGAGCGAGCCTCGGTGGCAATCAAATATGCCGGGTATATCAGCAAGCAGGAGCGAGAGGTCGAGAAATTTCGCGAAAATGAAAGCCGAAAGATCCCCGATGATATGCCCTATGAAAAGCTGACCGGCCTGCGAAACGAAGCCCGGGAGAAATTTGCGCGTTTTCGTCCGTCCTCGCTCGGTCAGGCCAGCCGGATCGAAGGGGTGACTGTCGGCGATATAGCAGCGCTCTCCATCCACGTCCGGAAATATTCGTTTCAAAAGAAGTAAAGCCACAAAACCCCGTTATATATAATGTTGCCAAAAGATTCGATACAGCGCTTTAATTCCGAAGAAATAATCTCCGAATCCGGGTTGAGAAAAGGCCTCAATAGCTATCTCGATATTCTTCTTGAATATAATAAGAAGGTCAACCTTGTTTCACGTGAAACATCGCGGGCGAACCTTGTCCGACTCGCCGCCGATTGCCTGGTTCCGTTCAAATTCTCAGAGCCGCCGTCGGGGTCTTTTTTTGATATCGGATCGGGCGGAGGCTTCCCCTCGATTATATTACTCCTCGCTTTCGATAATCTGCGCGGCGTGCTGTACGAGCGCACTCAGAAAAAGGCCCGTTTTTTAGAATATCTTGTTAAAGAACTCGATCTTGACGCCCTAGTGCGCCCTATCGACTGGCCTCCCCCCTCTGCCGGTAATGAAAATGTCTTCGATCTGGGTACGATGAAATTGGTCAGGCTCGATCAAAAGATATTGAGGTCTTTGAATGCTGCACTCAAGACGGGTGGACGGTTCATCTATTATACCTCCGCATTGGCAATAGACGGGCTCGACCCCGATCCTCTAAAGCATTTTACATACAATTATTATCTCGACGATATTGAGCGGTTACGAACCGTCACCATATTTTTGAAATCATGACATTATTTTTATTGCTAAAGGCCTGAATTTGTTTTAATCTCCAAACGGGATTTATCTTTTTAGTCCGGGATGGAGGAGAAAATTGTCAAGGATTATTGCCATCGCCAATCAGAAAGGCGGGGTCGGCAAGACGACGTCGGCCGTCAACCTCGCCGCCGGTCTGGCTGTGGCCGAAAAGAAAACGCTCCTGATCGACATCGACCCCCAGGCCAACGCCACCAGCGGCGTCGGGCTGGACAAAACTATACTTGATAGATCGGTCTACGATGTCCTTATTGGCCGGGCGACGGTGCTCGAAGTCGCGCGCGCCACGGCCCTGCCATATTTGACCATCGTACCGTCGGCCATCGCCCTGGTCGGGGCCGAGGTCGAGATGGTTTCGATGTTGTCGCGCGAGCGGGTGCTCAAAGCTGCCCTGGTGCCGATAGTGGACAAGTATGACTATGTTATCGTCGACTGTCCCCCGTCGCTGGGTCTCCTGACCATCAACGCCCTGACCGCGGCCGATTCCGTACTCATCCCGATTCAGTGTGAGTACTACGCCCTCGAGGGCCTGGGGCAGTTGATGCGTACTATCGATCTCGTGAAAAGCAACCTCAACCCCAATCTTCAAATCGAGGGTGTACTATTGACAATGTACGATAGCCGGCTGAACCTGTCGCGGCAGGTGGCCGCGGAGGCACGCAAGTACTTCGAGGGGCGGGTGTACGAAACCGTAATTAACCGTAACGTTCGTTTGTCCGAGGCGCCCAGTTTCGGAAAACCTATCATACAGTACGATATCCTTTCCACCGGCGCCGAAAATTATCTGGCTCTCACCAAGGAGGTATTGAGCAAATGAGCGGGAAAATTGTATTGGGGCGCGGCCTGGATGCGCTCATCCCCAAAAGCGAAACCAGCATGACGGGAAGCGGCAACTACCGTACTATCCCGATAACCGATATAACACCCAACCCGCTGCAACCGCGACGGCAATTCGACGAAGACGCGTTGAACGAGCTGGCCGAGTCGTTTAAAGTGCAGGGCCTGCTTCAACCGGTAATAGTACAACGCCGTGACGATAAGTACATCCTGATCGCCGGCGAGCGGCGGTACCGGGCGGCGACGCTGGCGGGCATGACCGAGCTCCCGGCCATCGTCATGACCGAAAAAGACGACGCCGATATGCTCCAGATGGCCCTGGTCGAAAACCTTCAGCGAGAAGACCTCAACCCGATGGAGGCGTCGGAGGCGTATCGTCGTCTGATGGACGACGGCGGCATGACTCAGAATCAACTCGCGGCCAAACTCGGTAAAAGCCGGGCGGCGGTGGCCAATGCCCTGCGTTTAATGACGCTCCCGGTCGAAATTAAGCAGATGCTGCGCGAGGGGCGGCTGACCGAAGGACACGCCCGGGCAATTCTGGCGCTCGAAGATCGGGACAGCCAACTCAAACTTGCCGACCGTATTATAAACGAGAACTGGTCGGTGCGGACCGCCGAACAGACGGCACGGAAGACGAAAAAACGGCGGCTGGTGCCGCGAAAGAAAATGCCGGAAATTGTCGAGGCCGAAAATTACTTGAAACAGGTTCTGGGCACGTCGGTTAAAATTACACACAGCCTTAAAGGTGGACGGATAGAAGTCGAATACTATAATGATGACGATCTCGATCGACTGCTGGAGCTTTTTAGAAAGATTTGACTTTTGTCATGAGTATGGCTCGATATTATAATATTATGATCGTTCCCGACGGCGTCGAAAGCTCGTTCGGGATAAAACTCCGGTCGTGGGTGTTCAAGGGCCTGATCGGCGGAGCGGTTGTTCTCACGGTCTGCCTGATTTTGTTTTTCGTCTTTTACGGTCATATCATATCGCGCGCCGCACGTACCGATCAGCTGGCCCGCGAGAACGAGGCTTTGAAAAGGTATAAATACAAATTGCTCCTGCTCGAAGAAAACATGAAAGAGACGCAGAAAATAGTCTCCAAAATATCCAGTCTGGCCGGCGTCGATTTCAAAATTCCGGAACTGCCGCCCGATTCGGTTCTGTTCGCCGCCAAGGACAAGCCGGCGGTTGTTGCCCGATCGGTGGTATCGCCGGAAAACATTCCGAGCGGCCTGCCGCTGGAAGGGTACATGACGCGCGGCTTTTCGGATAATGATGAAAATTATCATCCCGGCGTGGACATTGCCGCCGAAGTCGGAACACCGGTCCTGGCGACCGCAACGGGTAAAGTCGTTTTCGCCGGAGCCGATAGTACTTATGGCCTGATGGTGATTCTGGAGCACGAGAACAATATTTCGACCGTGTACGGTCACAATAGCGAGCTTCTGGTGGAAATGGGACAGGAAGTATTAGTGGGCGGGCGGATTGCGCTATCGGGTAATACCGGGCGTTCCACTGCGCCACATTTGCACTATGAGATTCGTGAAAACGGAAAACCAGTGAACCCTTTAAAATACATTATGGACGATGAAGTATCAGTCAAACAAGAGTGAAGGCGGAGTAATGAACACCGTAATAGGCAAGGATACGGTTTTTACCGGAACCATCGATATTAAGGGTGGGATACGGATCGACGGCACGGTCAAGGGCAAGATTATCAGCGACGATACCGTCACGGTCGGTACCACCGGCCACGTCGAGGCCGACGTCGAGGCCGATGCGGCTATCGTGGCCGGAAAAGTGGTCGGCAATCTCAACGCCAGGGAAAGCGTCGAGCTTCAGGCCCAGTCTGATGTCGAGGGCGATATCCGGACCAAGTCTCTGGTTGTCGAACAGGGAGCGATCTTTTGCGGTGGCTGCCATATGAAAGAAGGCAAGTCCGCAGCAAAATTCCTTGCCCCGGAGGAAACTCCTCAGCCGTCTATTGGTAAAAAAGAAGAAGAAACCGAAAAAGCCAAAAATTAGACTGCCCACATTTATATATATAATGTGGAAAAGCTGCCCGATTTGTGGAAATCGTGTTATCCTGTTATATAGTATAGGGATAAATATGTTTTGTTGAGGCTGCATTTATGCAGATTTCAACAAATGGCTATGCCGGTTGAAGTTACTAACGAAACGCTAATATTAAATTTGGGCCGTTAGAATCCCCTTTTAACGGCTCTCTAATCGGATTGTCAAACGCGAAGGACGGCTCTTGGTATGACTGAAAAAATAGGTGATCTTAAAGCTGTGGAACAACTTAACGATGCCTACAACGGCATTCGTAAGGAAATCTCCAAAGTAATAATCGGCCAGGACAAGGTTATCGAGCAACTTCTAATTGCTTTGTTGTCATCAGGCCATTGCCTTCTGGTCGGGGTGCCCGGACTGGCCAAGACCTTGCTAATTTCAACTCTGGCGCAGGTTCTGGACCTAAAATTCAATCGAATCCAGTTTACGCCTGATTTAATGCCTTCCGACATTACCGGGACCGAAATAATCGAAGAAGACAAATCTACCGGGAGTCGTCAGTTTAAATTTGTTAAAGGGCCGGTGTTTGCCAATGCCATATTGGCAGATGAAATCAACCGTACCCCGCCAAAAACGCAGGCGGCGCTTCTACAGGCCATGCAGGAACACGAAGTCACTGCCGCCGGGCAGACTTTTCGGCTTGAAGAGCCGTTTTTTGTCCTGGCGACTCAAAACCCGATCGAGCAGGAAGGCACATATCCGCTTCCCGAGGCCCAGCTCGACCGTTTCATGTTCAATATATATGTCGATTATCCGTCGGACGCCGAGGAAAACCAGATTGTCAGGACCACGACAGTCGTTTTGAATTATAATCTCAACAAGATTCTTTCGGCGGCTGATATTATCGGTTTCCAGCAACTGGTTCGCAAAGTCCCCGTGGCCGACAATCTGATTCAATATGCCGTCGATATCGCTCGTGCGACGCGCCCGGACAACGGCTCGGCGCCTGATTTCGTCAAAAACTGGGTTTCCTGGGGGGCCGGACCGCGCGCCTCTCAATATATGATCCTGGCCGCCAAAACCCGCGCCATTCTCGATGGCCGTCCCACGCCCGGGCCGGAAGACGTCCGTTTTGCCGCCCTGCCGGTGCTGCGGCATCGCATCGTGACCTCGTTCAACGCCGAGGCCGACGGGGTCGATACCGCCGCCATCATAGAAAAATTAATTGAAAATGTAAAACATCGCGGTTAATATATCCATATTGATTTCTTGTTTTTGCATCCTGTTGATTAATCGTTCATAGGATATACATGGGGTACGGGTATGGATTTCAAAATCGGCGATTTGCCACCGTATGGCAAAACGTTTGTGGGGCTGTTCTGCGTTCTGGTTCTGGTCGTGCTGGTCTGTATGACCATCCTCGGTTTTCTTCACGCCTGTTATTCCGATTATTCGGGAAACGGACATACATCGGCAAGTACCATAAGAATGGAAACGATGCTGGCCGCCAATGAGGCTGTGACCGATCCGGTCTGGAAAGATTCCGTGCGTACGGAAGTGGTCGACGACCCCGCCATGCCTACGGCAGGAGAAGAGAGCACTTTTAGCATGATGCTGCAGGAAAACCTGGAATGGGCGATGGAGCACGTCGGGACGCAGGCGTTGTTATTTTTCGCACTGGGCCTTCTTTTTGTGGGCACGAGTTTCTCGGACAGCACCAAGAAAAGATTTTTCTGGATCAGTTTTGTACTTATCGTTTTGCACGTGATTGCTCTTACCGGCTCCGGCTTTTGCCAGCCCGCGAATATATTGTTGTATACGACCGGCCCGCTTTTGATCATAACGTTCGCAATCATGACATTCATGATTCTGGCGGAGCTGCGGAAGAAGAGCTGAGGGGGCGAGGCCCGTCTTTGTTGTGGAGACTCATAGTCCATAATGCCTCGTAAGTATACGGTTCATGTATCGTTGCCCTGAAATGGGTTCGTTTTTGGAAATATTTATTTCCTGATCATTGTTGGCGGCCTTTTTTTCGATATGGGCAAATTAACATCTCCGCCTTTTTATGGGGGGTAATTTGATTTGCCATCGATGTGATTGATTTATTGCGGGGTAGATGATTGATTGTTAGATATAAGAGGATTATATTTATGGAATTGTCAGGATGTAAATAAGAACTGTATGCCGTCAGGAAAGGGTTCCTGACGGCGCAGAGCGAGACAGTATTCCGTCAGGAAGGGGTTCCTGACGGCGCAAGGGGGTGAGAGTTTTATCAATTGCGATAGAGCGTTCGGGATGGTTGCAGCGTATTAATAACAATGGAATTGGACAATAAGAAAGATATCGCTTTTGATCCGTCGAAATGGGTCGAGGAATATGGCGACTATTTATACAATTTCGCATACACCCGGCTCTGGAACCGGACCGTGGCTGAAGACCTTGTGCAGGAGACGTTTCTTAATGCGCTGAAATCCAGAGACAGTTTCAAAGGTTTGTCATCGGAATTGACCTGGATGGTCAGCATTTTGAAAAATCTGATCCGCGATTACAAACGCAAGCTGTTTCGGGAAATCGAATGGCAGAAAATGGCCGAAGATGACGAGCACGCCGAATCGTTCAATCGAGGCGGCAAATGGAAAGGCCACTGGGACCCGAAACTGGCTCCGAAAGACTGGGGCGACAGCCCGGACGCACTTCTCGAGAACAAGGAGTTCTGGGAAATAGTCGAATATTGTCTCGAAAAACTCCCGCAACAATACGCCGTCGTGTTTGTCTGGTATCAGCTAAAAGAGATCGAAAGCAAAGTTATTTGCAAGGAATTGAGGCTGACGGAGTCCAATTTATATAGTATAATGCACCGGGCCCGAAGCAGGCTCCGCCACTGCATTGAAGAAAACTGGGTAATAGAATGAATTCGGAACAAAAAATCAGCGCCGCCAGACGGTTCAAACTGTGGGTTATCGACCTGATCGCCTATCGGTTGCCGCCGTGCCAGGTTATAACCGAGCAGCTTTCGCGCGCTCGGCTGGGCAAGCTGACGCTCAAAGAAAGAATACTGGTCAGGCTGCATCTGACGGTCTGCGACTGGTGCACCAATTATAAAAAGCAAATCGGGATTATCGATAAGACGCTGGAAAAGCTCCCGAAAGAGCTTGGCGATGAAACCAAAGTCAAATTCAGTCTTCCCGATGACGCAAAAAAGCGCATTCTGAGTAATCTGAAAGACACGGATTCTAATTAATAGACCGCCTGTCTCCATATTTCACAAAAATATCGCAGTTTCTTT
>CAZMWI010000084.1:0-13668 GCA_964569945.1 uncultured Ignavibacteriaceae bacterium | reverse complement strand
GGTGGCCGCACGGTCGGCGCCGGTGTCATCACCGAAGTTATCGAATAGCGAGGTTGAGAATAAAGGTATATTATGGATGCCCAAAAAATAAGAATTAAACTCAAGGCATACGATCATTATGCACTTGATCGGTCGACCAAAGAGATTACGCGCACCGTTTTGAGAACGGGTGCCCGAATCGCCGGTCCGATTCCTCTGCCGACCAAAAGGACGGTATATACAGTATTGCGGTCACCGCACGTGGATAAAAAATCTCGGGAGCAATTCGAGACGAGAATCCACAAGCGCCTGATCGACATATATGAATCGACTCCTCAGACCGTTGACGCCCTCATGAAACTCGATCTTCCCGCGGGTGTCGACGTTGAGATTAAGACCTGATGGTGAAAGTACAATGAAGGAAATAATTGGAACAAAGCTGGGTATGACGCGGATCTTCGCTCCCGATGGAGACGAGATTCCGGTTTCTGTTATCGAAGCCGGACCGTGCGTCGTGGTCAGCAAACGGACGCAAGAAAAAGACGGCTATGAAGCTCTTCAGGTCGGCTATGGCGAACGGCGCAAAAATCTGTTCAACAAGGCCGAGCTGGGCGTTTTCGAAAAGGCCGGAGTGGAACCGAAACGGTACTTGCGCGAAATTCGCGGCGAAGGCGATTTTGAGGTCGGTCAGGAAATAAAGGCCGATATATTCAAGCCGGGCGAGAGAGTTGACGTTTCCGGTGTGTCTCGCGGCCTCGGATTTCAGGGGGCCATGCGGCGGCATCATTTTTCCGGGGCTCAGAAAACTCACGGCCAGTCCGACAGGGCCCGCGCCGTCGGTTCGATAGGTCAGTCATCGTACCCGTCGCGTGTTTTCAAAGGCATGCGCGCTGCGGGCAAGATGGGTAAAGACAATGTCACCGTTTTGAATCTGGAAGTGATTCAGATTGTCGACTCCGAAAACCTGATATTGATTCGCGGCGGTGTTCCCGGGAAAAAGGGTTCCCTCGTGAAAATTCGACAGACCAACAGGCGGAAATAGAGGACGGTGTACTTATGGAATTGAAATTATACAATAAAGAAGGCTCGGAAATCGGCACCGTCAAGCTGAGCGATGAATTATTTGGTGCTGAGCCAAATCAGTACGTCGTGCACCAGTACGTCGTCAACTATCTGTCGAACCAACGGCAGGGGACGGCGAGCACGAAAGGCCGCAGCGACGTCAGAGGCGGCGGCAAGAAACCGTACCGTCAAAAAGGAACGGGGCGTGCCCGTGCCGGTACCATCCGTTCGCCCCTGTGGCGTGGTGGTGGCACCGTATTCGGTCCGGCCCCGAAATCGTATTTCAGCAAGTTTCCCAGGCGCATGAAACGCCTTGCCCAGATTTCGGCGTTTTCCGACAAAGCCCAGAACGACGGTATCCGGGTCGTTGACGATCTCACTTTGGAAGAAATCAAAACCCGGGCGCTGGTCAAGATTCTGGATAATCTCGGTCTGGAAGACAAACGCTGTCTTATCCTCGATGAAGGTCAGAGCCAGAATTTGATTATGTCGGCAAGAAATCTCAAACGGGCGAAATACACGCGGGCGGCACTGGCGAACGCGTACGATATTTTGAACGCCGACGTCCTGCTGTTCACCAAAGCCGGGCTGGAAAAGGCCGAGGAGGTGTTTGGAAAATGACGGATCCACGCGAATTATTGCAGCTGCACCGCATCACGGAAAAGTCGAACCTGTTGCGTGAAGCCAACAACTCCTATGTCTTTCAGGTTAAACGCAAGGCGACCAAGCCCGAAATTAAAAAGGCCGTGGAGAAGGCTTTTAACGTCAAGGTCGATACAGTTCGGACGATGATTATGCCCGCCAAGCCGAAACGTCTGGGGCGATTTGCCGGACGTACGACGGCTTGGAAGAAGGCTATTGTGACTCTCGCCGAGGGTCAGCATATAACAGATTTTGATAATGTATAGCAGTGTATAGGTTAGAAAATGGGTATCAAGAAATTTAAACCGACCACGCCGTCACTTAGATTCCGGATGATTCCGACGTTCGAAGAGATAACGTCGGGCATTCCCGAAAAATCATTGCTTATTCCGCTTAAGAAAACCGGCGGCCGCAATAACAAAGGCCGTGTTACGGCTCGCCATCGCGGCGGCGGACATAAAAGGTTTTATCGGATAATCGACTTTAAGCGCGATAAGCACGGAATCCCGGCCCGAGTAGCATCGATTGAGTACGATCCCAATCGCTCGGCCAATATCGCCCTGTTGCACTATGTCGACGGTGAAAAAAGATACATCCTGGCTCCCAATGGGCTAAAGGTTGATGATCGTGTTGTCTCGGGAGAAAATGCCGACGTGCGCGTGGGCAACGCCATGGCGATAAAGAACATGCCCTTGGGTACGTCCATTCATAACGTCGAGCTGTTTCCGGGGCGGGGCGGCAAACTGGCCCGCAGTGCCGGAACCTATATACAGCTGGCGGCCAAAGAAGGCAAATATGCTCACTTGAAGATGCCGTCGGGCGAAGTTCGTCTGGTTCGGCAGGATTGCCTGGCAACCATCGGTGAGATCGGGAACTCGGATCACAAGAATATTTCGCTGGGCAAAGCCGGTGCTTCGCGCTGGCGGGGACGCCGACCCAAAGTTCGCGGTGTCGCCATGAATCCGCACGACCACCCGATGGGCGGCGGTGAAGGGCGCAGTAGCGGTGGTCGCCACCCTTGTACCCCGTGGGGCAAAAAGACCAAAGGTCTGAAAACGAGAAAGAAACGGAAATCCAATAAATATATCGTTGAACGTCGCGACAAGAAGAAATAGCGCGGAGGAAATAGATGCCAAGGTCATTGAAAAAAGGACCGTACATAGAATCCAAGTTGATGAAAAAGGTTGATGAACTCAACCGGACCGGTGACAAAAAGGTCATAAAGACCTGGTCGCGGCGGTCAACTATATCGCCGGAATTTGTCGGCCACACTCTGGCCGTACACAACGGCAATAAATTCATACCGATTTATGTAACCGAGAATATGGTTGGGCACAAGCTTGGTGAGTTTGCTCCGACACGCACTTTCCGTGGACACGGCGGCAAGTTGGTTGAGCGCGCCAGTTCCATTAAGGGATAAAGGAGCCATTGAAATGATGCAGGCAATAGCAAGAATAAAATATTTGCGCATGTCTCCGAAGAAGATGCGCCGGGTCGCAGCTCTGGTTAAAGGCAAGCCGGTCGAAGAGGCTTTGAATATACTGAACTTTACGCCTAAAGCTGCCGCTCACCCTCTGGCCAAGACCGTAAAATCGGCGGCGGCCAATGCCATCGCCGCCGTCGGAACCGCCAAGCTTCGGGCCGAAGACCTGTCTATTTCAAGAATCCTGGTGGATGAAGCTCCGACCGCCAAGCGCGTTCGTTTCCAGTCCATGGGACGGGTTTTTCGTATTCGCAAGAGATTCTGCCATCTGATGGTGGAAGTCGAAGGTGAACCGATACAGGAAGAGCCGAAGAAGCGCGGACGTCGCAAAAAAGCGGTGAAAGAAACAGAAGAAGTCTCCGCACCGAAGAAAAAGACGAGTGCCAAGACAAAAAAGACCAGGGCCAAAGCTAAGACCAAGGCCAAAGACGCAGAAAAAGAACAGGAAGTCAAACAGACTGAAGATAAATTGACCGAACCGGAAGTTGAAACTCAGGCCGAAACCGACGTCAAGGCGGATGAGACGCCCGAAGCTGAAACCGACGAGGCCGGAGACAACGATAAAAAAGATGAATAGAAAGTATTAGAGGAGATAACTTTGGGACAAAAGACACATCCAATTGGATTCCGACTGGGAGTCATTAAGTCCTGGAATAACAAGTGGTTTGCCGGCAAGAATTTCGCCCCGTTCTTGTATGAAGACTTGATGATCAAAAAGTACATAAACACAAGGCTTGAAAACGCCGGACTGGCCAAAGTGGTAATATTGCGTGCCCCCAAAAAGGTCACGGTCGACATTCATACGTCCCGCCCGGGTATTGTGATCGGACGCAAAGGCGCTGAAGTCGACAAACTTCGTGAAGAATTGCAGCTTTTGACCAAAAAGGATATCTCCCTTAATATCGTGGAAGTGAAAAAGCCCGAACTCAATGCTCGACTGGTGGCCGACAACGTGGCGCGGCAGCTCGAAGGCCGCGTCTCATATCGCCGCGCTATGAAAAAGGCGCTGGCGGCTTCAATGAAAATGGGCGCCGAAGGCATTAAGATCATGTGCGCCGGTCGTCTGATGGGCGCCGAAATTGCCCGCAGTGAAAAGTATATGGACGGTCGGGTGCCATTGCATACGCTGCGCGCCGACATCGATTATGCCACGTCAACGGCTCGTACGACCTACGGCGCCATAGGCATTAAAGTCTGGATCTGCCGCGGTATGGTGCATGGTGCCGGGGAACTGGACGCCCGTGAAGATATCGATCGTTCCATGCAGACAGAACGTCCCGATCTCGACGTTTCCAGCCGACGGGAACGCAAACGGCGCGATGAAAGAAAGCGGAAACGGCGGCCGCGCGGCCGGGTTCGTCGGCCGGGCGATGGTGATCGTTCTTCGGAGGCCCGCAGCAACGACAGAAGACCGGCTGGTGGTGGACGTCCTCCGCAGGGTCGCAGGGATGCAAAGCCCGAAAGCGCTCCCAAGAAAGATAAGGAATCGGAAAGTTAAGGCGATCGGCTTGGAAAGCCGGGAGAATATAAATTATGTTAATGCCGAAAAAAGTTAAATTTAGAAAACAGCAGCGCGGTCGCATGGCCGGCAAGGCCTTTCGGGGAAGTTCGGTAGATTTTGGTCAGTTCGGTCTGAAAGCATTGGAGCCGGGCTGGATCACCAATCGCCAGATCGAGGCTGCTCGTGTGGCTTTGACCCGTCGTATTAAACGTGGCGGTAAAGTCTGGATACGAATATTCCCGGATAAGCCGGTTACCAAAAAGCCCGCCGAAACCCGCATGGGCAAAGGTAAGGGCGCTCCCGAATTCTGGGTAGCCGTGATAAAGCCGGGCCGGGTTCTGTTTGAAATCGAAGGCGTGACGGAAGAACTGGCTCGCGAAGCTTTCCGTCTTGCCGGACACAAGCTGCCTATCAGGACCAAGTTCGTTTCGAGAGCGGAAACGTAGAGGATATAATTATGAAGATGCACAGTCTTAGAGATTTTACAAAAGAAGAACTGCTCCAGAAAAAGCATGAGATTATTGAGGAGTTGTTCAATTTGAAAATGCGCAAGAGCCTTAAGGAGCTCGAAAATCCTCTGCGTCTGCGGACACTTCGTCGGGATATCGCCCGCATTGAAACCGTTTTGACCGAAGATGCTAAGGGGATAAGGAAGATTGTCGATTCGGCCGTATCCATTCTCAGCAACGCTGATAAAAAAGAGCCGGAAAAGAAAGAAAGTACAGAATAAAAGGATAGATGAATATGGCCAGAAACATGCGTAAAGTTCGTCAAGGCCGGGTGACCTCGAACAAGATGGACAAAACCATCGTCGTGAGGATCGAACGCATCATGAAACACCCGCTTTACGAACGCGTTGTCAAGCGCTACGGGAAATTTTACGCGCACGATGAGAAGAACGAAGCCGGAATCGGCGACGTGGTCAGGATTATGGAAACCCGCCCGATGTCGGCGCTGAAGCGCTGGCGGCTGGTTGACATTGTCGAGAAAGCCAAGTAAACGGCGACTGAATATAACGGGAGTGAACAATGATTCAGGAATATACACAGTTAACGGTTGCCGATAATTCAGGCGCACGAAAAGCGATGTGCTTTCGCATCCTGGGTGGCTCCAAGAGAAGGTACGCCCGTATCGGAGATATTATCGTCGTAACGGTTAAAGACGCCATCCCCGGGGGCACCGTAAAAAAGTCGGAAATTTGTAAAGCGGTCGTGGTTCGTACCAAGGCCAATACCCGTCGTCGCGACGGCTCGGTCATCCGCTTTTCCGACAACGCGGCGGTCATTATTAATGATCAGAAAGAACCGCGCGGAACGCGTATTTTCGGACCCGTCGCCAGAGAACTGCGCGAAAAGCAGTTTATGAAGATAATTTCACTGGCTCCGGAAGTCCTGTAGAGAGGTTCGTATTATGAATATTAAAAAAGGTGATATCGTTTATATCCGGCGCGGGAAGGATCGTGGCAAGACCGGTAAGGTGCTGCACGTATCCACCAAAACCAACCGGTTGATTATCGAGGGGATCAATATGATAGCCCGTCACAGCCGTCCGACCAATCAAAATCCCAAGGGTGGGGTCGTCCGGAAAGAAGGTCCGATTCACAGGTCCAACGTGGCCTTTTATAATAAGTCCATTTCTTCTCCGACCAAGGTCAGCTTTAAGATTATTGAAGAAGAAGGCCGCAAAACAAAAATCCGCGTCTGTCGCAAAACCGGTGAACAGATATAACGGGGAAATATTATGGCAAGGTTGAAAAAATTATATCAGGACAAAATAGTCCCCAAGCTGATGAAGGAAAACGGATATTCCTCACTTATGCAGGTGCCGAAAGTTAGTAAAGTCACGATCAACGTCGGGTTGGGCGAAGCTATTGCCAACCCGAAAGTGATCGATTCGGCTGTCGATGATTTGAGCCAGATCACCGGACAAAAGCCGTTGGTGACGTCGGCCCGCAAGTCGATTTCGAACTTCAAACTCCGCGAAGGCGCGCGCATCGGGGCCAAGGTGACGCTTCGGCGCGAACGTATGTATGAATTCCTGGATCGCCTTATGAACGTGGCCATCCCGCGTATTCGTGACTTTCGCGGAATTTCCAACAAGGCTTTCGACGGGCACGGCAATTATAACCTGGGGATAACCGAACAAATTATTTTTCCGGAAATAGATTACGATAAAATCGACAAGGTTCGCGGCATGAACATTAGCATCACGACAACCGCGAAGACCGACCAGGAATGTCGGCAGCTGCTGACGGAACTGGGCATGCCGGTCGCCAAATAGGAGATAACGTGGCTAAGAAGTGTTTGATTGAAAAGCAGAGCAAGACGCCGAAGTTCAAAGTTCGTGCCTACACCCGCTGTCGCCGGTGCGGTCGGTCGCGGGCGTACATCAGGAGATTCGGTATTTGCAGAATTTGTTTCCGTCAGTTGGCTTTGGCCGGTGAGATTCCGGGCGTCATTAAGGCCAGTTGGTAAGATTTAAGCAGTTGAGGCTAATATGTCGATGACAGATCCGATAGCTGATATGTTGACGAGAATAAGGAATGCGTCCAAGGCCAGAAAAATAGCCGTTGACGTTCCCGCTTCTAATATAAAGCGTGAACTGGCCAAAGTTCTGATCGAGGAAAATTTCCTGCGCGATATGATCGAACTGCCCGACCGCAAACAGGGTATTCTCCGGTTGTACCTCAAGTACAGCCGCGATGATAAGCCCATTATCCGGGGTATTCAGAGAATTTCCCGGCCCGGCCTTCGCCAGTACTTCGGACTCGATGAACTGAAGAAGATCGGTCGCAGCGGAGTGGGCATCACGATCGTGTCAACATCTCAGGGCGTAATGACCAACGCCGAAGCATTTAAACGTAGAGTAGGCGGCGAAGCCGTTTGTGCGGTTTGGTAGGAGGAGCGGCCATGTCTAAAGTAGGAAAATTACCGGTCCCGATACCAAAAGGTGTCAAAGTCGAACAAAAGGGCAATACCTTTACGGCTACCGGACCCAAAGGAACCCTTACTGTCGATATCCATCCCGAGATGAATATAGACATACAGGAAACTGAAATAATCGTGACCCGGCCGTCCGACCATCGTACTCACCGTTCTCTCCACGGGTTGACCCGAACACTGGTTTCCAACGCGGTTGAGGGCGTGAGCGAAGGTTTCAGCAAGACGCTGGAAATTATCGGCGTCGGATACCGGGCCGAAATGAAAGGTGCCTTGCTCGAAGTTAACGTCGGTTATTCCCATCCCATTTACATGCGTCCGGCCGAAGGCATTAATATTGTAGTGCCGCCCAAGGATAACAAGGTTATCATATCGGGACCGGATAAACAGTTGGTGGGGATGACGGCGGCAGAGATACGTTCTTTCCGTCCGCCGGAACCATACAAGGGCAAAGGTATCAAATACATTGACGAGGTCATCCATCGTAAAGCCGGTAAAGCGGCCGGTGGTGGCAAATAGAGGCTCACATTATGGCTAAAGACCTTAAGAAAACAAGATTTAAGAGACGGAAAAAGCACGTCCGAAAAATAATTTTCGGTACCGCCGACAGACCGCGTCTGTCCGTGTCCAAGTCGATTCGCAACATACAGGCTCAAGTCATCGACGATGAAAAGATGATCACGTTGGCTGCTTGTTCGTCGCTTTCGAAAGATATTGCCGCCAAGGCGGCCGACAAGAAGAAAACTCAGGTGGCCGCAATGGTTGGCGAAACTCTGGCCAAACTTGCCCGTGAAAAGGGCATCGAAGCCGTCTCGTTCGACCGCAACGGTAATTTATATCACGGTCGCGTAAAATCTCTGGCCGATGCCGCGCGCAAGGCCGGTTTGAAATTTTAGATTGGTTAGTGAGGTAAAGTTTGGTTAAACGGGAAATGGAAGGTCTTGATTACGACGAGCGAGTAATCCACGTCAATCGTGTCGCCAAAGTCGTCAAGGGCGGACGCCGTTTCAGCTTTACGGCTCTCGTGGCCGTCGGGCAGAACAACGGCAAAGTCGGCGTCGGGCTCGGTAAGGCCTCGGAAGTATCCGAAGCCATCCGCAAAGGCACCGAAGCCGCCCGCAAGAGTATGGTCGAAGTTGCCCTGACACCGGAAGGTACCATCCCGCATCAGATTATAGGCAAATTCGGGGCCTCTCGTGTCGTCCTAAAACCGGCCTCGCCGGGAACCGGCGTGATCGCCGGAGGGCCGGTGCGGGCCGTCCTGGAATCTGCCGGAGTACAGGACATATTGACGAAAGCTTTGGGGAGTCGCAACCCGCACAACGTCGTCAAGGCGACCATGCAGGGATTGCTCACGCTTCGTTCTCGAGAAGAACAGCTAAGATACCGGACACAAGGTTAGGCCTTCGGCCGGACAGAGGACAGCCATGGCTAAATTAAAAGTAACACAGGTTAAGAGCACCATCAACTGCAAAGAAAATCACAAACGGACCATAATAGCTTTGGGGCTCGGCAAATTACATCGGACCGTTGTGCACAATGACACGCCTCAAATTATGGGCATGATTAAAACTGTCGAGCACCTCGTGAAATTTGAAAAGGTGGATTAAAGATGTCTCCGTTAGCACTTAATGAACTGCACCCCGCGCCGGGTTCGCGCAAAAAACGCAAACGGGTCGGCCGTGGTCCGGGCAGCGGACGCGGCAAAACCTCAGGTCGTGGACACAAAGGCCAGAAGGCTCGTTCGGGCGGCGTTGCGGTAATCCATAAATGGAAAGAAGGCGGTCAGATGCCGCTCCTGCGTCGTGTTCCGAAGCGTGGGTTTACCAATATCTTCAGGGAAGAATATCAGGTTGTAAACGTTACCGCGTTGAATAAATGCCAGCCGGGAGAAGTTACTCCCGAGACTATGGTGGGCTTAGGTCTAATCAAATCAACGCGTCGACCGGTTAAGATTTTGGGCGTGGGAACGCTGGATAACGCCTTGCAGGTCAAGGCCTCCGCATTTTCAAAAACGGCCAGGGAAAAAATCGAAGCCGCCGGCGGAAAAACTGAGGTGATCTAGTGTTAGGTACTTTTCAATCCATACTTAAAATAGAAGAACTGCGTAAGAGAATATTCTATACTCTGGCTTTGTTGGTAGTATATCGTATCGGCGGTCACATTCCAACGCCCGGTGTTGACGGTGCAATGTTGTCGCAGGCCATGTCCGGTGATACTATTTTCGGCCTGCTGGACCTGTTTGCCGGGGGAGCCTTCCTTAAGGCGACCATTTTCGCCCTCGGTATCATGCCGTACATTTCCGCATCGATTATGCTCCAGCTTTTGGGCGCCGTGGTTCCGTATTTGCAGAAGCTGCAAAAGGAGGGTGAAGAGGGCAGGCGTAAGATTACGCAGTACACCCGTTACCTGACCGTGCTGATCGCAGCCCTACAGGCGTTCGGAACCGCCCAGTTTCTGAGATCGATTGATTTGAACGGGGTTTCGATTGTCCACATGCCCTACGGCCAGTTCATCGGTATTACCGTACTGACGTTTACCTGCGGCACGATATTTATCATGTGGCTGGGTGAACAAATTACAGAGCGGGGGATAGGCAACGGTATATCGTTGATCATATTCATTGGAATTGTAGCCCGATTCCCCGATGCCGTTATCGAAGAGGTACAATACCTGTGGTACGGCACTCGTTCCATTTTCACCGAAGTCGTCATGATCGCGATGATGATTGCAGTTATCGCGGCCGTTATCCTGGTTACCCGCGGCCAGCGCAAAGTGCCGGTGCAGTATCCCAAGAGAATCGTCGGACGACGCGTATACGGCGGTGCCACGACGCACCTTCCCCTTTCGGTCAACTCGGCCGGCGTTATTCCGATTATTTTCGCGCAGTCCATTATGTTCCTGCCGGCCACCGTGCAGCAGTTGTTCCCCAACGTTGAATGGATCTCCAACATCGTGACCAACTTCCTCGCGCCGGGCGGATGGAGCTACTCGATAATTTATGGATTGATAATTATCTTTTTCGCCTATTTCTACACGGCCATCGTTTTCAACCCGATCGATATCGCCGACAACATGCGCAAGAACGGCGGATTTATTCCGGGTATCAGGCCGGGTAAGCGGACGGCGGAGCATATCGAACGCATCCTGACGCGTATTACGCTGCCGGGTGCTATCTTCTTTGCTATGATAGCCATCCTGCCATGGGTTTTGATTGCCAATCTTGAAGTCAACTTTTACTTCGGCGGCACCGGACTTCTGATCGTCGTCGGTGTAGCCCTCGATACACTGCAACAGATTGAGTCGCATCTGCTGATGCGTCATTATGACGGCTTTATGAAAAAAGGCCGTATTCGTGGGAGATCGTACTAATGAATTTCGTTTTTCTGGGACCTCCGGGGTCGGGTAAAGGAACGCAGGCCAAAAAAGTCTGTGAAAAGTTGAATATATTGAATCTCTCGACCGGGGATGTGTTGCGTGAAGCCGTCAAGAACGGCACCGAGTTGGGGAAGAAGGCCAAAGCTTATATGGAGGCCGGAGACCTCGTGCCGGACAGCCTGATTGTCGGTATAATAGAAGATAAGCTAAAATCGGGTGCCCTGGACAGTGGGTTCGTGCTGGATGGATTTCCGCGGACCGTCCCCCAGGCCGAGGCTTTGAAAAATATGTTCGTGGCTAACAGCAAAAAGATCGATTCGGCAATTTTGCTGGACGTGCCCGATGAAGAAGTCGTTAAGCGGCTGTCGGGAAGATTTACCTGTCCCGCCTGCGGCTCGATGTACAACTATCCCAACAACATGCCCAAAAAAGAAGGCGTGTGTGACAAGGATGGCGAAAAGCTGGTTCGTCGCCCCGACGATGAAGAGTCGGTGGTGCGTAATCGGCTGGATGTTTATAAACAACAGACGGAACCGATTGTAGATTTTTATCGTAATGAATCGGTATTGCGTGAGGTTCAGGCTCTGGGAAACATCGACTCAATTACGTCGTCGGTTCTGAAAATCATGGAAGAAGCGCGATAGGGTTGATTATTATTAAAACAGACGCACAAATTGAAATAATGCGAAAGGCCGGAAGAATAGTGGCCGAGACCCTGGATTTGATTGAAGAAGAAATAAAACCGGGAATGAGTACAAAGGACCTTGACAAAATAGCGGAAGACTATATTATCTCCCGGAAGGCTATTCCCGCGTTTAAGGGATATCACGGTTATCCGGCGGCGACCTGTATTTCGATCGACGAAGAGGTCGTGCACGGTATTCCCGGCGAGCGGCGACTGGTTGACGGCCAAATCGTCTCCGTTGATTTGGGGACGATATTCGGCGGCTATTATGGAGACGCTGCCCGGACCTTTGCGATAGGAGAAATCTCCGAAGAGAAAAAGCGTCTGATGAAAGTCACGCGGGAATGTCTGGATGCGGCGATTGCGAAAGTCCGCGACGGTATGAAGCTGGGCGAGATTTCACATACCGTTCAGACGACGGCGGAAAGCGCGGGTTTTTCGGTTGTGCGCGACATGGTCGGCCACGGTATCGGCCGGGCCATGCACGAGGACCCGCAAATTCCGAATTACGGACCTCCCGAGGCCGGACCCGTCATTAAGAAGGGAATGGTTTTGGCGATTGAGCCGATGGTGAACATCGGTAATTACAAGGTGAATCAGAAGGCCGACGGCTGGACCATCGTTACGGCCGACGGATCGCCCTCGGCCCATTATGAGCACAGCGTGGCCGTTATGGAAAACGGCGGCGATATTTTGACAATAGTATAAAGACAGGAGAATATGGCCAAGGAAGAAACAATTCAGGTTGAAGGAAAAGTACTGGAACCGTTGCCGAACGCGATGTTTAAAGTGGAACTTGACAACGGGCATGTTGTTCTGGCCCATATATCCGGTAAGATGCGCATGCACTTTATTAAAATTCTGCCCGGCGACCGGGTCACGCTGGAGTTGTCTCCGTACGACCTGACGCGCGGAAGAATTATTTATAGATACAAGTGAACGCGGGTTCCTGCTGAAAGGATAAGAATATGAAGGTTCAATCATCGGTAAAAAAGCGTTGCGAGCACTGCAAAATTATCCGGCGCAAAGGCGTCATCCGGGTCATTTGCAGCAAGAACCCCAATCATAAACAACGGCAGGGGTAAAGGTTTTATTTTAATAGGAGGTTGCCTTGGCACGTATTGCTGGTGTCGATTTACCCAAAGACAAGCGGGTTGAAATAGGTCTGACATATATTTACGGGATCGGTTTGACTTCTTCTCACAAGATTCTCGAGAAGACCGCCATAAGTCCTGATATCCGGGTAAACAAATTGACCGAAGAAGAAATCGCGAAACTGCGCAGCGTCATCGAAAACGACTTCAAGGTCGAAGGTGCTCTTCGAAGTGAAGTGCAGATGAATATAAAGCGTTTGATAGATATAGGCTCGTACCGCGGACTGCGCCATCGGCGCGGCCTGCCTGTAAACGGACAGCGGACCAAAACCAACGCCCGCACCCGTAAAGGGCCCAAACGTACCGTAGCCGGTAAGAAAAAGGCACCGGGTAAGAAATAATTTTATTTGACAAGGATAGATTGTGGCAGATCCCAAGAAAAAACCAAAAACCAAGAAGAAACTGGGGAAAATTGACCCCAATGGAATTGCCCATATAAAGGCGACCTTCAACAATACGGTAGTGACTATCACTGACATGAGCGGCAAAGCTCTTTCGTGGGCCTCGGCCGGAACCGTCGGCTTCAAAGGATCGAAAAAGTCGACCCCGTTCGCGGCCCAGCAGGCGGCCAGTAATTCCGCCCGCGAAGCCAAGGAACTCGGCATTCGCAAGGTGGAAGTCTGGGTCAAAGGTCCGGGCTCGGGCCGGGAAGCGGCGATTAGGTCACTTTCGGCATCGGGTTTGGATATTACGGCCATAAAAGACGTGACGCCGATTCCGCACAATGGCTGCCGTCCGCGCAAGAAGCGCCGCGTTTAACTATCAACAGTCAACTTTCAACCATCAATTAAGCAATGGCTCGCTACACAGGTCCTCGCGTTCGCATCAGCCGCCGGTTCGGATTG
>CAZMWI010000083.1:0-13840 GCA_964569945.1 uncultured Ignavibacteriaceae bacterium | reverse complement strand
GCACCGACAGTCACACCGGGCCACCAACCCCAGAGAAATCCGGCCGCGAAAACCACGAAAAAACCGGGGTTTATACTCGGAATAAACGACGACAGGAAACAAAAGGCTACTACCAGCGCAGCAAAAACCGCGATCCGGGTTAACCGCTTTGTCCTCGAAATCATTTTATTACGGCGACCTTCAGTCTTTCGACAATCGGGTCGGAGCCGTCTGTGAAATTCAATTTGACCAGTGCCAGGTAAACTCCGGGTGAAACCTTCCGGTGGCTTTGATTGTCGATATACCAGTCGACCGAAATCCCCTCGAAATAATCCGTCGGAGATTCCAGATGCCTGATCTTTTCTCCAGAAACCGTAAACAGGTCGATATCAAGATAACCGGACTTCGCTTTCAGCGTATCTGGTGATGTTTCGGCCCGCGCCTGAAATGTAATACGATCATTGTCATGGGTGGCCACGATCAGGTTGGCATACGGATTAAATACTTCGCTGGGATAGTCCAGCGACATATTTAATATGCGATATGTATAATGATAACCACCTTGTTGGTTGGAAATACCGCTCGGATAGGCATCGTTTTCAATCGACGCCGGTGACGGAATAAAAACGACACTCTGCAGATCTTTGTAATCGGCAATATGATAGGCTACCCCGGTGTCCGCCGGATGAAGATTCATTTCAACACCGGCCGTGGCCCTCGGGTCGCGGGGAATCGTAATAAACGACATGGTGTACTGCACGCCTCTGTATGAGGGAGGCTGACGATTAGCGGGCAATAAATTATTATCGTCATATATGTTTATGGTCAGGTCCTTGAACAAAGCGCCTATCGAATTAAACAAAACATAATTTGATCCCAGATTCTGGGGATATTCCGGGATATTAAATTGAGTTACCTGAAGGGTATCGTAAGCGACGTGCTCGATAATCGGGTGCACGGTGATAATAGATCCACCCGGACCAAGGGTTTTGTATTCTTTCGGTATCATCGGGTAATTCATACCTTCCGAAAAGCGCATTGAGTCCGGTGCCCGATAATACCGATCGCCGGTAAACCAGTTCCATACCGTAAACTCGGCAAAAGCCCGGCGCAGGTCGTATTGCCCTTCCGAAGCGACAGATATTGCCTGATTAGCAGCACTCAGGAAATTGGCGCCGATTTGGGCGGCACACAGCGCCCAGATGTTTTTGACTATGTTTTGTCCCCATTTTTCCGACAAATAAATCGGAAATATCCCGGCACCGTACGGCTGTAAACCGATGAAGGCCTGAATCGAAAGCCAGGGATTGCCGTAATAGTAGGGTATGTATGAATAATAATCATTTATGTTATCGTACAGCTGTTCTTCCATCCATACCGATGACATCTCCCACCAGTAAACGCGGGAAGTAATGCCGTCAGGAGGAAGAGTCGGTTGATCACCGCCCTCGTATTCGGTATAGTCCATTCCCAGTTGTACGGCGTGAAAAAACTCGTGGGCCAGGGTTACGCGTATGGCGTCGAACGGACGGTCCGCGTACACGCCGCCGTAATAATCATTATCGAGGTCTATATAAGAAGTCATCGTTCTGTCGGTGATAATCGCTTCCGGAGTCGTTTGACCGTATATGCTCAAAGGCAGGTTCCACAAATATATATCATAGCGCCCGTCCGGATTGCCCGTTCCACCGAGATCGTCTTCGGGGGGATCGGGATACCCCATAACGTTGACAATGTTATAGTACACCGAATCGATTATGATGGCCACCATATTGACATAATCGGGAACACCGTCGCCTCCGTCCATCACGTCAACCCCGGCGTCGCGCACGGCGTGTGAGCCGGTGGTTATGTAATGAATCAGGAATCGGCCGGATGGTGAACCGTACATTTCCGGCAAGAACGTAACGCGCGACATGAACGCCTGCGCTTTTGTCTGCTGCACGCGCCCCATCTGATCCATGCGGAATCGTGCGTCGGCGAGGTACGGCGTGCCGCACCAAAAATGCGCGCTGTCTATCGATGCCGGCCTGGGACCGTTGTTTTTAAGAAACTCCAGCCTCGCGATCATTTCGTCCTGCGCCTCGACCGACATCGTTTCGGCAAAAATGTTTACAGACCAGCCCAGGAAAAGCACTAATACAGTTCCGATTAATCTAATCACAGTGTACCTCGAATGCCTTAGTTAAGTCGTTCTTTCATTTCGTCCAGCAATTTTGCCGGGACCTTTTGAGAACCGATCATTCCGTAGCGGCCGTCGCGGCCATGATAGTCCGAACCTCCCGATATGAGCAGGTTATACATTTGCGCCAGCCGTTTAAATCTTCTGACCAGACCCTCATTGTGGCGGCTGTGATAGGCTTCAATTCCGTCCAAACCGTACCCGACGAATTCTTCGAGATATCTGATCGTGTTGCTGAGGGCCGGATGCGCCAGAAAGGCCAGTCCACCGGCGTCGTGAATCAGCTTAATGGCTTCCGGCGGTTTTATATTTTCTTTGGGAACATAACCGGGTCCATTATTGCCGATAAGTCTTTCGAAAGCTTCGTTATAATTCTTCACGACACCAGATCTGACCAGGGCGTCGGCGACGTGAGGGCGGGCAATCGCGGACTCTCCGGCTATTTCGATCACTAATTCCTCAGAAACATTTATTCCAATCTTTTCCAATTTATTTAACATCTCAGCCCCCCGCTGGTTCCGCCTGCGGCGCAGTTCCACAAGGGTTTCGGACAGGACTTTTGATCCCGGATTGAAAAGATATCCCAGCATGTGAATGTCTTCACCCGCCTCCCCGCAGGACAGTTCGACCCCGGTCACCAGCTCAACGTCGGTATTATTTAAGACGCTTTCCGCTTCGTTATACCCACCGATATTATCATGATCGGTAATCGAGATGGCTTTAAGGCCCAAATTTTGAGCCAGCTTAATCAACTCTTCCGGGGAGTCGGTTCCGTCGGAAAAGGTCGAGTGCAAATGCAGGTCGATATATGCCGGCATCCGTTTATAATTTGCTTTCGACGATTTGTTTTATTTCCGACGCGAGTTTGTCGCTTTTTTCCTGCAAGTCTCCCGCCTTCTGCATCATTTCGGCGACGAATTCCTGGTCCTCGAAACTGCCCGTATTAATCTTGACGTTATATATGGCCCCCTCCAAGCCGGCCTTGGCCATAAGAGCCGCTACCCCGGCGTCGGAAACGGAATTGACATTTCCCTTTTCGGCCACGGTTTTGGAAAATTCCATAACCTTAAGAGCCAGCCCGGCGGTTTCGAGCGGTACCAGCGTCGCCAGCTTGGTCGCTTCATACACCGCCTGATCGCGTTTCTTCTTTTCTTCGTCGAAGTCTTTGGGCATTTTCATCGCGGCCATTAATTTATCGAAAGCATCGCCGTCTTTCTTAATCATATCCTGCAATTTCAATCGCAATTCTTCCGATTTTTCCAGCAGCTCAGTGAGTTCCTCGGCGACGTCTTTATATTTCTTTTTCATAACGGTCAGTCGGCAAACCATCGAATTGAGCGCCGAGCCCATCGCCGCCGCCGCCGCCGATACCGAACCACCACCCGGTGTCGGAGTCTTGGCAGCCACTTCTTCATAGAAGTTGCCCGAGGTGGCGCCGCCTCCGCCGCCCGAGCGACGAATCTTTTCTTCGAGCACCTGTTCCGCGCTGAAACCTTCCAGTTGCAAATAGTACTCCGCCACGTCGAACAAGGCGTCCTGCGGGACCAATCCGACTATCTCGGATGAAAGGACATTAACCCCGTACCGCGCGGCCTCGGCCTTGATCGTTTGAAAGACGCGGAAGATCGGCGTTTGCATGTAGTTGACCAGATTCATCGACACCTGAGTGCAGTCGCGTTCTTTGATCATGAAGCCCATTGCCTTGACAAACCTGTAACCGCCGCGAATAAAACGCACGGCATCGGCGATCTTGCTCGCGATTGAAACGCGATTGGTGTCAAGATAGACGTTGTACGCCACCAGCGGGAGTCGCACACCGATGGCCGTCGCTCCGGCCTTGAGATTCATTTTGGCCGGACCAAAGTCGGGTTTACGGGCCGGATCTTTTTCGATGGCTTCGATCAGACCTTCGTACTGCCCCTCGCGCACGTCGGCGAGGTTTTCTCGCGCCGGAGTCGACGCTGCCGATTCATACAAGAATACCGGTATATTCAGTTCGGTACCGACTCTTTCCCCGAGCTTTTTGGCCAGTTCCACCGTCTCCGAGACCTTGATCCCGGAAATCGGAATAAACGGACAGACGTCGGTCGCACCCATGCGCGGATGCTCCCCGGAATGCTTCTGCATGTCGATCAGCTCTGCGGCCTTCCTGATCCCCCGGAAGCACGCTTCGACCGCGTCCTCGGGCGGACACACGAACGTCACGACGGCCCGATTGTGGTCGCCGTCCATGGAATGATCCAGCATCGTCACGGCTTCGACCGAACTTATTTCGGCTATTATCTGATTGATAACTTCCTTTCGCCTTCCTTCGGAAAAATTCGGAACACACTCAACAAGTCGTATCATACCGTCATCTCCACTATTTCTTTATCTTATTAATATGGGCCTTAAGACCCCACGCCAGAAGCGGGATCATGATCTCATGATGCCCGACAAAATTAAAACCTTTACCGGCCCGGTGGGTCGGTCGCTGCACGACATTGACCGTCGGGCGGTACTGATGGATCATATCGAAATTGGCCGTATTGATTTTCCGCATCTGTTTTTTGACATTTCGTGCAATCGTCAACGCCTTAAGAAACACCTCGGGCAGAAGTACCGCCGATCCGAAATTAGTAACCACGCCGCCGCGGTCGGCATCGATAAGTACACCCGACAAAATCTTGAAATCGCGGTAAGACGCCTCCGCCGCCGGTCCCGGCAAAAACGACGGCAGCTGTTGCACTATATCGGTGCCTATCGCCAGGTGTACCGTCGCCGGAATGTTCTTCTTATATGCCGCATAAAATAGCGAGTGCTTGCGGTACCTGGCTTTATTCATTTCGATATATCTTCCGGCCGCTTCGCCGAGTCCGATGCCCCCTTCCGCCGCTTCCGAGATAACCCCGGCGAACATCGCCCCCGTTTCTTCGGACATTCCGAACGAACCATCGTGCACTCCGGCCAGAACGTCTTCAGATGTTTTGCCCGCAAAAGCCAGCTCCAGATCGTGTATCAAGCCCGCGCTGTTAAACGACAGACCGGTTATTATGTCCCTTTCTATTAAGTCGATAATTATCGGAGACAGGCCAACCTTGATGACGTGCGCACCCATCATGACATGAAACGGCAGGCCCTTCTGGCGCGCTTTCTTTATTAAATCTATCAACTCGCGAAAATCATCGGCCTTGAGAAAAGGCGGCAGGCTGTCGAAAAAATCTTTGGCCGACCCCGTCTTGCAGACCTTCCCCAGCGCCGACGACGACACCTTGCTCGGCCGTTTGCGCAGGGAAACGGTCTTGACCCGGCTCAGGTCAACCATTTTGAATTTTGAATCTTGTCCCATCAGAAATCGAGTATTTCGCCCAGTTCATAGCCGGTCAGTTCCGCGGAAATGGATCCGACTATCACCTTGGATTTCATCAGCACCGGCAGTTTCAGCCGGTCGTCGGTCAGCCACACCGTCAGCTTACCTTCGTTTTTGAAAATCCCCGGACTCTGCAATAAAGGTTCGACCACGATGCAATCGAATCGCCCGGCTTTGACTTTAATCTGCTCTTTGCGCAGAACGTTCACCTGCAGCGGATAAACTTTGCCGTCGGTGAAATTATCGACATATATCGACTGCCCGACCTTTAAATCCTGCGTACGAATATAGTACAGCACCGATAACGCATCCTGCGTGAACGGGGCCACTTCGATCGTGTCGTCCTCGAAATAAATCCGGTTGAAAAACGGATCATAATCATGCTCGCGATCGGAACGGTACGACCCCTCGCGCAGGTGTTTTTCGAAATGCCACGAAAACATGGCGTCGACGTCGACAATACTTTCGACCCGGTCTTCGACCCGATAAAACGATGAAAAGAACTTATTGGAATTGGCCGTAGAAATTATATGAAAGCACGGCCGTTTGTTATAATCGACCAGCCCGGCTACTTCCATGGTCGCGTATCCGGCATTGATGAAACCGTAATTTATATCGTAAGATAGCTTCTCGCCCGGCCCGAAAGCATCGTTGGGGATATATCGCAGAAGATTGTCGGATTTCGGCGCGGCCTGGCCTGAATCGCTCTGGGCTTTCGCCGACGCCAGCGCAAAGTACGAAAAGTAAGCCGATGCGCAAATAATCGTAAGAATTATCAAACTCGCGGCAAATTTCTTCAACATATTCGTATCATTCGCTTTCTTCGGCCTTTTTTGCGGCGGCATCCTTTATATGCGGCAGAATCCGGCCCAGTTCCTCACCGATCTCGAGGAAGGCGTGGTTGTAAATGTCAAGCGTACCCCCGATCGGGTCATCTATGCCTTCACCTTCGCACCCCTTTTTGGGATAATTTCTCAATAAGTACACCTTGTCGCGCGAGGATTCAGCCATCCGTTTGATATGCTGACAATGCGACGAGCTCATGCACAGAACCAAATCCATACGCTCGATCAATTCGCGGGTCACCGGCTGGGATTTGTGCTTGCTGATATTGGCGTCCCAGATTTTCGCCGCTTCAATCGCGAAGTCGGTCGCCGGATATCCGTAAATCGCCCCGGTACCGGATGAAACAATCTCAACGTTGGTTATTTCGTCTTTTTCCAAAAGCTTTCTCAACGCCCCCTCGGCCATAGGCGAGCGGCAGGTATTGCCCGTGCAGACGAACATAATTCTGTACTTACCGGGCATCATACCGGCACCTCTTGCGCAATATCCTCATGGCTTATAGCGCCTTCGCGCAATATAACAGCCTTATCCCCGCTGCAGTCGACCACCGTCGAGACCGGCCCGTCGAGAAAACCCGCATCCAGATAAAGATCAACTTCCTCGCCAAACTCCTCGGCGATTTCTTTAACCGTCTCGGCATCGGCCAGACCCGACCTGTTGGCGCTTGTTGCAGTAAGATCAAACGAGACGCTACTCAGCAAATCTGAGATTACCTTCGACGATGATATTCTTAGGCCGATTTTGCCTTCATACGCCGCCGGATGTGCCCTATCCTCGCGGGCTCTCAAAACCAGCGTCATCGGCCCCGGCAAAAATCTCGCGGCCAGTCTTTTCGAGATATCCGTTTCAACCGCATGGTCGGAGATACATTCCACGTCTTTTATGAATATGGCCGAAGGGTTTTTGGCATTTCGACCCTTTATATCGTACACCTTCCGCATAACATCAGCCATATCGGCTCGCACCGCGAGACCATAGCGCGTGTCCGTCGGGACGACAACCACGCCCTCGCGATTCAAAATGTCAGCGGCCGTCTGTATGATATTAGTCTCCGGGATTAACGGGTTGATCCTTAGGATATTGGGTAGTATCATTTACATTTTCCGTACTGTCTGTGTTCATTACGCCAGGCGAATCATTGTAAGGAACTATGTCGGCGTTATCGTAAATTCCTTCCAAACGCCGCATTCCCACGTTAACCTTGACCACCCAGGCGTTTTTGTATCCGGCTTCCACCGCGGCCGGGACGTATTTTTCCGCCGCTTCACGATCGGGAAAATCCCCAACGCGAAGCTTGTAATATGGCACCTCGTAATCCAGCCAGACTTTCTTGTCGAAAACCTCACGGGCGATTTTCAGTTCCGTCATGGCCGGTTGATAGGTCTTCGACGTGAACAGCTGTATTCGGTAAGATTCGGTGCGGTCGCCGGTCTGACCGGGCATATCGATCTTAACCGAATCGATTGCTCCGCCTGAGGTACTGGGGGCCGCCGAATCAATTGTAACTCGGGCGGCATGCCCGGGCACGACGGCGAAATCGGCGGACATCCCGAGCGGATCATCGTCGATCTTCTCAGGGCGGCGCGTCACCGTCTCTTCCCCGGCCCCGCGTTCGAAAGATCCCCGGCACCCGACCAGCAGCACGAATACGGCCAGCAGCGCCACCGCGTATATTTTACATTTTCTCGGTATCATAAATATTTTTTTCGATTTTCGTCTTTGGAAATTTCCGCCAGGACTTCCTTAACCTGGTTGGCGTGAGTCTTATGTGCCACGAAAACGATATTATCGGTTTTGACCACAACCAGATCAGACACTCCGAGCGTGACGATCAATCCTTCGTCCTCGTTGTAAATCGTGTTTTCATAGGAATTCATTGTCATGGCGTCACCGACGATTACATTGTGTTCGTGGTCACGCTCTTTGTACCGTTCCAGCGCGTTCCAGCTTCCGATATCATCCCAGACAATATCACCTTTGATCGTCAGGACGTTGGCGGCGTTTTCCAGCACGGCAAAATCTATCGAAATCGGATCGCTTTCGTCATAGAGTTTGCGACGTTCAGCCAGTTCATCGCCGGTACCGATTGACGGTGTATAGTCCGCCAGCCCCTTGCCGATATCGGGGACGCACTTTCCGATGGCATCGAGTATCGACGATGCCGACCAGATAAACATCCCGGAATTCCAGAGGTGCCGACGCCCGTAATAGTATTCCTGGGCTACCGGTTGGCTCGGCTTTTCCGTGAACGCTTCGACCTTGTAAACCGCCACGTTGCCGATCGACCGGTACTGATCGGCCAGCTTGATATAGCCATAACCGGTTTCCGGACGGGTCGGGTCGATGCCGATAGTGATCAGCTTATCGTCCGAAGCCGCGATTTCCGCCCCGGCCAGAATCATGTCGTGGAGTTTTTCGGCGGGGCGAATTATATGATCGGCCGACAGCACCACCATCACGCCGTCTTTATCGACGTTTTTTATATGCTGGGCGGCCAGCCCAATAGCGAGGCAAGTGTTGCGACCGAACGGTTCTGACAAAATATTGTCCAGCGTCAACTCCTTGATGTCACCCAAAATCGGGTCGACCATATTTTCGGACGTAACGATCAGGAGGCGTTCGTACGGTACAATTGGCAAAATCCGGTTGACTGTTTCCTGCAGCATGGTTTTATCGGAAATCAGGCGCAGCAACTGTTTGGGTCGCTGGGACCGTGACAGGGGCCAGAATCTTTCACCGCGTCCCCCGGCGAGAATTACGGCATGAATCAAGTCGGTTTCCTCCGGTAATTAAAATCTTATATAGTAACTATATACGGCCCCGATGTCAACAACAGCTATTCACCAAAAATGGTCGCCTGGAATTTATATACGGTCGCGTCGGGCGACAGATAATCCTGCTTGTTCAGGCCCGCCTTCAGACAGGTTTGTTCCAAAAACGTCGTCCGATCCCAGTTATAATCGACCGCGACCTGTGGCAGAAGCAGCCCCCGCGCCGCACCCTTGAAAATCATCAAACCGTCACGCCCGACCACGATTTCGTCCCAGTTATTGACCTTTTGCAAAGGTGATAGAACCGATATCTCGATATGGACTTTCTTCAATTCATCTTTGGTTACCGGCGGAAAGCGGGGATCTTCGACCGCCGCCTTAACGGCGCACTCGGAGACACATTCGTGAAGCGGTCCCAGCGCGGTCGTGTATCCAATGCATCCCCTGAGCTGGCCGTTTTCTGTGAGCGTGACGAAGGCCATCCCGAATTTGGCGATATTGTCAGAAACGTCGAAATGCGGCATCTTCTTCCCGTCCAGATGAGCTTCCAGTGACTTCCGTGCGATCTTCAAAAGCAGGTTCTTGTCGGTCTGATTAAGTTCCATCTTATGCGGAAGTTCGGGTTCGTTCGATTTAGTCTCTAATCCGGTATTGGCTTTGGAACCGCCTTTGGACGATTTATAAAACACCAGCGCGGCGTAGCCGACCACTGAGCTCTTATCCCCGGTTATATCGCCGGAATCGGCGTGCTTGAGCAGCTTGACTTTATTAGCGCCGTGAGCGATGGCGGCTTTGATAACGGCCGCCGCGGCTCCCCCGCCGCACATTTCCGTTTTGCCATCGGCGAGGTTTTCATAGAGCCGGTCCGGGTCCATATTCAGCATGCACTCCAGCCCTATCGAGTCCATCCTGGAGCCGACCGAAGCCGAACGATAGTGCTGCCAGTCGCTCGATGCCACCATAACCGTCCGGTCGTCCATATGAAGCGACGAAAGTGCGTCGGCCAGTAGATCGACCGTCTGCCGGTCCTGATTGCCGATCACGATCGGGACTATCTTGAAATTATTCAATACCGTCTGAAGATACGGCAGTTGCACTTCCAGACAATGCTCCTGGTCGTGGGCCTTGGCGACGACGTTGAAATTCTTATTGTACTTCAATAATTGGTCACAGAGGGCGTCATCGCAGGGAACCACTCCGAGCGGCGTGCGCCATTTAATAAACGGCCCATAAACCGACAGACCGTAAAAAGCATAATGATGCGACGGCCCGCACATGATGACAGTTGAAATGTCCCGGTTTTCGAGGAGTTTATAGGCATAAGCCGCCACCCCGCCCGAATAAATCAGCCCGGCGTGGGGTACTACCACCGCGAGTATCTGTCCGTCGATTTCCGGCAGGTCCGTAACCGCCGCCAGGTGGGCGTTGACCATGCTCTGAAGTTCCGCCGAATCGGCGGGGTAAAATGTCCCGGCCACGGCGGGCTGGCGTTCAATGGCCAAAACTGATGAAAATGTGGCAAAAACAACGATGAAAACGGTCAAAATAGCACTAAATGGGCGCATATATATCTCCTTTGGGCACAATACTATTCCTTATACACACGGTCAAGCAAAAAAGTATTGGCGTGGCGGCGGCAAAGCGTTGTATATAAATTAGATGAGCAAAGTTGTCGTCATAAAGAAACCGGGGCTGGACAAGGCCAGTCGCGACGATTATTCCGGCATGCTGAAAGCAGGTCTGGCCGAATTTTTCGGCGTAATGGACCCAACCAAAAAGCTATCAGAGATGTTTGACTCGGGTGCGGTCGGCATGAAAACCAACTGCCTCGCGCGGCGTTTCAACTCGACCCCGGTGGCCTTAACCGAAGCCTTCGGCGATCTGCTGCAAAAGGCTGGAGTGAAGGATAATAACATCGTCATCTGGGAGCGAACCAACCGGGAATTGAAAGACGCCGGGTACGAGTTAAACGCTTCGTCATTCGGCCGGAGATGCCTCGGCACCGACACCAACGACGTTGGCTACAGCTCATCGTTTTACAACTCTGGTGACGTTAACTCATTGATTACATTGATCTTGACTGATTTACTTAAATATAACGTTAATGTGCCGGTTTTGAAAGATCACAGCCTGGCTGGACTTTCGGGAGGGTTAAAAAATCTCTACGGTGCGATACACAATCCCAATAAATATCACGACGACAACTGCAATCCGAGCGCGGCGCATGTCGCCGACCTCGCCCCGATTCGCGATAAAACGGTGCTGACAATCATCGACGCGGTCAGGGTTCAATACAACGGAGGTCCGGGATACAACAGCCACTATCTGGAAAAATATGGCGGACTGATAATAGCTAAAGACCCGGTCGCGGCCGACGCCGTCGGTCTTAAGATTCTGGAGAGCCTTCGCGCCAAATACAATATGCCCGATCTGGCAAAGGCCGGACGACCGGCCTTATATTTAAAATCGGCGGAGCAGCTCGGCCTCGGGATGGCCGATTTGAATAAGATTGATCTCAAAATTCTTGTGGTCAATCACGACGGCGGCGTTACCGCCGGGGAGTTAATGTCATGAAACGGCGTTTGTTTATGAAATGTCTCGGCTGCACCATGGCCGCCACGGCCCTGACCCAGACCGACCTTCTGCCCCCGGCTCTGGGCGGGATTCAAAACGCCATGGCTTTCGATTACACGACCGAGTTGTCGTCAGTCGAGGCGCGACATTATGAAAAACAGCCCGGAGGCGGTATTAAATGCAAGCTGTGTCCACGCAGCTGTCTTGTGACAGATCTGGAGCGCGGCTACTGCGGGGTGCGGGAGAATCGCGGCGACGTCTATCACACCCTTGTCTACGCCCGTCCATGTTCGATGAATATCGATCCGATCGAGAAAAAACCGCTGTTTCATTTCTATCCCGGCACACAGGCCTTTTCGATTGCCACCGCCGGGTGTAACTCCAACTGCAAATTCTGCCAGAACTGGGAAATTTCGCAGGTTCGCCCTGAGCAGACGCAAAACTTCGACCTGCCGCCCGAAGAAATAATCCAGATTTGCAAACAAAGAAAAGTCCCTACTATCGCTTATACCTATTCCGAGCCGGTGATATTTTACGAGTACATGTACGACACCGCCGAACGCGGACACAAAGACGACATAAAATCGGTCATGATCACAGGTGGATACATCGAATCCAAACCGCTGGCCGAAATACAGCCGCATCTTGATGCTATCAAGGTTGACCTGAAAGCCATCAGGCAGGATTATTATAAGGACATCGTGCACGTCGACCTGAAGCCCGTCCTCGACGGCATAGTCCAAATTAAAAAGGCAGGCACCTGGCTGGAACTGGTCTATCTGGTCGTGCCGACTCTCAACGACAGCGAAGACGAATTCCGAGAGCTGGCGGTGTGGGTCAAGAACAATCTCGGCCCCGACGTCCCGCTGCACTTCTCCCGTTTTTATCCGCAGTATTTATTGAAAGACCTCCCCCCGACGCCGCTCAAGACTCTGGAAACCGCCTGGCAGATTTGCAAAGCCGAGGGGTTGCATTTTGTCTATCTCGGCAACATACCCGGCCACGAAGCAGAATCGACCTATTGCCCCAACTGCGGTAAAATTGTTATTGGACGCAAGGGGTTTCGAATCGTAAATTACAACCTCGATGGAAACAAATGCAATTTTTGTAAGCAGGATATACCCGGATTGTTTTAATGAAATATAAAGCCTTTCTGCTCGGCCTATTTTCAATCACCGCCCAGGTATTAATGCTCCGTGAATTGATGGCATCGTACGGCGGCAGCGAGCTGTACATCGGGACCGCTCTTTTCGGCTGGATGATCAGCGTCGCGCTCGGCGCCCTTTTCGGCGGACGAAAGAATATCGAAATATCGTCGACGTTGCTCTTTTTGGCCTCGGCCCTTGTCGTTCCCGTCATGCTTTTGATAGTTCGCTTTTCACCGTTCATATTCAGCGATATCGCCGGAGAGACGATCCCCTTCACCCGGGCCGCACCGCTTTCGGTCGCACTGATGTTCCCGCCCGGATTTATCTTTGGCTGGCTTTTCCCGGTCATAAATCGCGAAGGATATAAACCATCGGAGGCGATAATCAGCACCTATCTGTACGAAGGCCTCGGAGCTTTCGCCGGTGGTTTGATTCTTATGGTCGCCATTGGAACGATATTTTCAACCTTCTCCCTCGCCTTGACCTTAAGTCTGCTGATTATCATGGGACAAATTCCAACTCAAAACAAACCAGCTCTGATAATCGCAGCAATCATCTTCATTGCCGGTGCTTCGGCACTTGCACTATCGACCGATAAAATAGAAACTTCTATCGACAGCCATAAGTACACCGGCTACGACATTTTCTCATCATTCGACACTCATTACGGCCACCAGTCGATTTTAAGCAAAGACAGCTCATTAATCCTGATGACCGATTATTTCGTCGAAGCCACGACGCCGAACAAAGAGGCATCGGAGTACGATATTATTCCGCCTTTGCTCTATCGTCCGCAAAGCACTGATCTGTTATATATAGGCCGTGCCGAATTCGGAGCGTTACAAATGGCCGAGCGATTTCCCGGATTGTCTATCCGCGCTCTCGACCCGCGCAAGAATCTCGATTCTAAACTCGATAAAATGATTATGCCTAACATACAAATTCCGCGCATCGATTCCGACCCGGTTTCTTTCATGCGAGATGCAGGGCA
>CAZMWI010000082.1:0-13882 GCA_964569945.1 uncultured Ignavibacteriaceae bacterium | reverse complement strand
CGAGGGCGACGGGATCATCAAAATCGAGATGCATTTCCTCCCCGACGTATATGTGCCGTGCGAGGCCTGCAAGGGGCAGCGCTTCAATAGGGAGACTCTGGAGATCAAATACAAGGGGAAATCCATCGCCGACGTGCTCGACATGACGGTCGATGAGGCGCTGGCATTTTTCGAGAGCATTCCGCCGGTGCGACGCAAATTGCTCACTTTGAAGAAAGTCGGGCTGGGATATATACACCTCGGACAGCAGGCCACGACGCTATCGGGCGGTGAAGCGCAGCGCGTCAAACTGGCGACGGAGCTTTCCAAGACCGCCACCGGATCGACGCTGTACATTCTCGATGAGCCGACGACCGGGCTTCATTTCGAAGACATTCGCATGCTGTTGCTCGTGCTCAACGAACTGGTCGATCGGGGCAATACGGTGCTGGTGATAGAGCACAACCTCGACGTCATCAAAACGGCCGACAATATCATCGATATAGGACCCGAAGGCGGCGATCGCGGCGGCCGCATTATCGCCGTCGGGACTCCAGAACAGATCGCCGACACCGATAATTCGTACACCGGGCAATATCTCAAGAAAGAACTCAACGGATCGCGCTGATATGGTGCATCGACGGCGTGAAGCGTCAATGCATCGATAATGTTCGTGAATCGAACCGTAAATATATTTTATATTTTTATCGTTTTTTATCATTTTTTTCTTGCACTATTATTTCAACATTTCTATTCTTTTGTCGATACGACATAATGAGTGCAATACGAGGTTTGCCGCAAGACTTTCATCAAGGGTAGTTGTACTTAACATGGAACAAAAGTGTGTAGGTTCGGTACAAATAGGAAAGTAAAAGACCGAAATAAACCAAACCAAACAACCTCCAATGAAAGGAGCCGGCATGGCAGTCAAAAAGAAAGCCAGACCGAAAGCGAAACCCAAAGCCAGAGCCAAAGCAAAGCCGAGAGCAAAGGCTAAAGCCAAACCAAGAGCAAAGGCCAAAGCCAAACCGAGAGCCAAAGCTCGTCCGAAAGCCAAAGCTCGCGTGACAACCAGGGCCAAAGCCAAGCCCAAAACCAAAGCCAGAGCGAGAAGAGGCAAAGCCGGTAAGGGCTGGGCCGCTTCAGAAATCAGCGCCTTGAGAGTCGGCTACAAAACCAAACCGGCCTCCAAGCTGGCCAAAGAACTGAGACGCTCGCTGGCCTCGGTACGGGGTAAGATCAGTGCGCTCGGGCTGAAGAAGCCTGCCTCCGCCCGGAGGAAAAAAGCTGCGCCGAAGACAAAGGCCAGAAGGAGAACACGGAGGTAGACGAGTAATCGTCCCCAGGGAAGGGAAAAATTTTAAACCTTTTTTATATCCCTCCCATGAAAAACCCGCTCTAAATAGAGCGGGTTTTTTAATGTACGTCTGATTCGAGTGTTTTATTTCAGATTATAAAAGACTTCCTTCCCTATAAAGCGCGCCGACGGGCCAATCGACTCTTCGATTCTTAGCAGTTGATTGTACTTGCAGATTCGGTCGGTTCGGCACATCGAACCGGTTTTTATCTGCCCGGCCCCGGTGGCGACAACCACGTCGGCGATGGTGCTGTCCTCGGTTTCGCCGCTGCGGTGCGACACGACCGCCGTGAATCCAGCTTTCTTGGCCATTTCGATGGCATCGAGCGTTTCGGTCAGGGTGCCGATCTGATTGAGCTTGATCAATATCGAATTCGTTGCTTTTTCTTTTATGCCCCGGGCCAGTCTTTTGATATTGGTGACATATAGATCATCGCCGACAATCTGTATCTTATCGCCAAGCTGTTCGGTCATGTGCTTAAAACCATCCCAGTCGTCTTCGGCCAGACCATCTTCAATCGAGATGATAGGGTACTTCTTGACGAGGTCGGCATAAAACGCCACGATTTCGGTCGAATTCATCTTACGGCCTTCACCTTTAAGGTCGTAGACTTTCTTTTTGTCGTCGTAAAACTCCGATGCCGCGGGATCGAGCGCCAGCAGAACGTCCTTTCCGGCCTTGTATCCCGATATGCCGATAGCTTCCATGATAACTTCGAGCGCTTCTTCGTTGGACTTCAGGTTCGGTGCGAAGCCGCCCTCGTCGCCGACCGATGTATTGTATCCTTTTTCCTTGAGGACCTTTTTAAGGTGACCGAATACCTCGGCACCCATCTGAAGCGCTTTTGAAAACGAATCGGCCCCGACCGGCATGATCATGAATTCCTGCAGATCGACGTTATTGTCGGCGTGCTTGCCGCCGTTGAGGATGTTCATCATCGGTACCGGAAGCAGCTTGCAGTTGGTGCCGCCGATGTACTCATATAAATACCGACCCATCGACTGAGCCGCCGCTTTTGCGGTAGCCAGAGACACACCGAGCACGGCATTGGCCCCGAGATTGCCTTTATTTTCGGTGCCATCAAGGGCGATCAGGAATTCGTCGAGCGTAACCTGATCGAACGGATCGATATTTTTGGCGATCAGTTCCGGGCCGATTTTGTCATTCACATTTTTAACGGCTTTTAGGACGGTTTTTCCGAAATAGTCTTTCTTGATCCCGTCGCGCAGCTCGACCGCTTCATGGACACCGGTGGATGCACCCGACGGTACTGCGGCTCGTCCCAGCGAACCGTCGTTTAAAACGACGTCCACTTCTATCGTGGGCGTTCCCCGCGAATCGAGAATCTGGCGGGCAACGATAAAATCGAAATCGGACATATTCTCTCCTTTCCCTTGTCTTTATTTGGGGCAAATCTATGGAGACCAAAGGGCCAATTCAATAAAAAAACAATCTGCGGTTTTTTGCCCGCAATTTGCCTGCGGTTTCGGCAAATTAAGCCGTATTTAAGTTCTTGACCCGGGACCAAATGATGTATATCTATCCTGTGATATATCGGAACCGATTATTCATCAGGAATTTAAGGGGGGCAGCCGATACAATATAGGACGGATAATTTAAACGGAGACGAATATGAACTACCTTGTTACCGGCGGCGCCGGATTTATCGGAAGCAACATTGCCATCGAGCTGATCAAAAGGGGCGAAAAAGTACGCATAATCGATAATTTTTCGACCGGACGGACGATCAACCTCGAATCGATAAAGAACGATATCGAGCTGGTCGACGGTGACATCCGCGATTTCTGGACCGTTCGTGAGGCGGTCGACGGTATTGACTATATTTTGCATCAGGCGGCCTTGCCGTCGGTGCCCCGCTCAGTAAAAAATCCCCTGACCTCGAACGCGGTCAACGTCGACGGCACTCTAAATCTGCTGGAAGCCGCCAAGGAAGCAAAAGTTAAACGCTTCGTTTTTGCATCGTCGTCTTCCGTGTACGGTGACACTCCGACCCTGCCCAAAAATGAAACCATGGCGCTCGATCCGTTGTCTCCGTATGCCGTCTCCAAACTGACCGACGAGAAGTACGCCCGTGTATTTTATAACTTGTACGGCCTTGAGACGGTCGGTTTGCGCTATTTCAATATTTTCGGTCCACGCCAGGACCCCAATTCCGAGTATTCCGCGGTTATCCCTAAATTTATTAAAGCTTTGAAAACCGGCAGAAAACCGATCGTGTACGGTGACGGTGAGCAATCGCGCGATTTCACTTACGTCGCCAATGCCGTGCAGGCGAATCTTCTCGCGGCGACCGCCGGGGCGGCACCCGGCCACGCGTACAACATCGCCTGTGGAGCCCGTTTCACGCTGAATGAACTGCTGGAATTTCTGGGCGAGATCATTGGTGTCGATGCCGCCGCCAATTACGATCCGCCGCGACCGGGCGATATCAAGCACTCGTACGCCGACATTGATTACGCCAAAGGCGATTTGAAGTATAATCCGACGGTGGATTTTAAAGCCGGTTTGAAAAAGACCGTGGAATGGTTCACCGAGCATCCGGAATAATCGAAAAATGTCTCGGTCCGGTGATCAAAATAGGGTCACCGGTATCAGTCGTCAAATAAATCGTTAAATTTCTTGCGCCGCTCTTCTTTGGAATCGGCCCTCGTTCTTCGACCGAGATGCGACTGCACCGCCAATCGCTGTTGGAAAAAATCGCAGAAGTTGGCTTTTTCTTTATTGGGTATTGGTGTATCGATATTTTCGCGGCATTGAGAGCGAGCCATCGGGTCAAAATGGCGGCATCCCCGGCAACAGCGCAGATCGGCGAGGCATGACTCGCACTGATACGAGCGCATCACTTTATCTTCGATGCCGGTCGGGCGACCGCAGTTCCAGCACAATAATCCGGGCATTTATATTCTCCGTCAGTTTCTAATTCAATGGTCTTTAAATTAAACGAATCTGTCACTACAAAGTTTAGTTTGTGACAGCGACAATATATCTATCCTATTTTCTATGAATAAGCAAGGGGCGAATGTCGGCCATCGACGTCCAGGCGTTGCGGTTTTGTTTCGCGAGAAAGACGACCGCTTCGGCGACTTCATCCACCGTAAGTTTCATCTTCGCCTTCGATGGTGATTTCGATTTTTTCGACATGTTCGACATGAAGGCGGTATCGGTCGAGGCCGGAGATAATACCGAAATCTTGATATTCTTGTGCCGCACTTCACCGGCGACTCCTTCGCTCAAGGCGTTGAGAGCCGCTTTCGAAGCCGAATAGGCGGCGATATTGGGCTGGCCGAATCTTCCGGCCCCGGATGAAATATTGATTATCTGTCCGCCCTGGTGTTTTTCGAAAAGGGGCAGCAGATATAAAAACGAAAAATATACGGCTTTGACGTTTGTGTCGAATATCGTATCGAATTCTTTCTCGGTGGTTTCGACTATTGGTTTGCTAATTCCGACACCGGCGTTGTTGACGAATACATCTATCCGCCCGAATTTCTTGATTGCGGCGTCGATTATTTTTTCTATCTGCGCTTTCTTGGTTATATCGCCGGTTATGATGGCACAATCTTCTTTTTTAAGACTGAGTTCGTCGGCGACAGCCTTCAAGCGTATCTTATTTCGGCCGGTTAGCATCAGGCGACATTTTTCGCACGCAAAATGATTCGCAATGGCCGCACCTATTCCCTGGCTGGCTCCGGTAATTACCACGACTTTATTTTTCAAGTCTCTCATTGCGCTCCTTTGGATTAAAAATGTCCCATCCCTGCGAGATTATACCAAATCTCTTTTGAACAGACCACAAAATTATGACGTAAATACAGATGGAGGCTTCACCTTCCCCTCTTAGGTGAAGCCTCCGTGCCTCGAGAAAAGAAGCTGGCAACCCGAGGAACTAATGACAGCTCAACAGCCCTACCACCAAAAAGCTGAAGATTGGCTTGCCACCAACTGCTTTATATTTAAGCAACCGCAATGCCATATTATAAACACAGCTTCGCTACGCGCATTAAGTTGTTGTGGGACTGTATAATACGCTATTTAAATTTTATCCTGACAAAACCGGCCCGGATTGCAATTCGTATGAATTTGCGAACGGCACGGCGTGGAAGCTGGCAATTGTCTGTCATTCAACACGTTATGAATATAGCTCGAATGCGGGGATTCGTACGGATCAACGAATATGGGCCGCGATGTAGACTTCGCGGCCCTCATTTATCTTCCATTTAGACAACAATGGTCTGGCGTCGCCGCGCCCCGGTCGAAACCAGACAAATGCCCACATCGAGATCGGTTTTGATAAAATTGAGATATTTTTTGGCTTTGTCGGGCAATTTATCGAAGCTGTCGATCCCCGATGTATTGCTCATCCAACCGCCAAATTCTTTATACTCCGGTGTAACATTCCACAGCTGATGCGGATCGAGCGGAAATTGATCGTGGTTCTGTCCATCGATGTTGTACGATGTGCATATCTTGATCTTATCGAACCCGTCGAGCACGTCGAGTTTGGTCACGGCTATCTTATCGACACCGTTGATGCGGCAGGCATGACGCAGCGCGACGAGGTCAAGCCAGCCGGTGCGGCGCGGGCGGCCGGTCGTGGCACCGTACTCTCCCCCGGCCTCGCGAAGCTGCTCGCCGGTTTGATTAACCAGCTCGGTCGGGAACGGTCCCGACCCGACGCGGGTAGTGTACGCCTTAACCACGCCGATCACCTCGTCGATCATCTGTGGTCCGATCCCCAGCCCGGTCAGAGCACCACCGGTGGTCGTGTTGGATGAAGTCGTGAAGGGATACGTCCCGAGGTCGACATCAAGAAGCGCTCCCTGCGCGCCTTCGAAAAGAATCGATTTACCCTCTTTAAAGAGGCGCGTCAACTCCAGCGAGACGTTGCACATCATCGGCTCGAATATCGGTGCGATACCCATAAGGTCAGCGAATATTTTTTCCACGTCGGCGCGTTCATCGTCGCTGCCCGTAAAATACTCGGATTTTATTTTTTTATTATGCTCCAGTTTTTCTTTGAGGCGTTCGGGAGCATAAAGGTCGGCCAGGCGAATGCCAACCCGCCCGATTTTATCACGATAGGCCGGACCGATGCCGCGAAGCGTAGTACCGATACCGTCGCCGCCGCGTTTTCTTTCTTCGATCTGGTCGATCATCTTATGGTACGGCATCACCAGATTGGCCGCCGAGGAAATAAACAGCCGCTTTGTAGTGTCGATACTCTGCTGTTTCAGCACTTCGATTTCTTCAAGGAAGCCGAAAGGATCGAGCACGACACCGTTGCCGATATAACAAATTTTTCCTTCATGAATAATACCGGACGGTATTAAATGCAGGATAAACTGCTTGCCGCCGGTCAGGACGGTATGCCCGGCGTTGGCACCACCCTGAAAGCGCGCAATTATGTCGGCCCGTTCGGCCAGAAGGTCCACGACCTTGCCTTTGCCTTCATCCCCCCATTGGCAGCCGACTACGATAACGTTCTTTTTCATACACAAATCCCATATCCGGCCCATAACGGACCCGTTATGCAATACCCTCTATCCATCCAACCAGTTCCTTTTTTCCAAGCCCCGACATAATCGAAAACGGGAAAACTTCACGATCAAATGCGGAAGCTATCTGCATCTGCTTACTCTTGAGCTGATTTCGACTCAGCTTGTCCGCTTTGGTCAGCGCGAACACATAATTGATATCTCGCGAATCAAGCCATTCAATCATCATAAGGTCGTCGTCGCTCGGGTCCCGTCGGCAATCCAGAAGCATCACCATCCCGGATAAAGAAGCCAGGTTTAGAAAGCTTTCGACCAACTGGCCCCACTTTTTGCGCGCCGCGATACCAGCCTTGACATACCCGTACCCCGGCAGATCAACCAGGAAATACCGGTTGTCGGCCAGGAAAAAATCGATATTACGGGTGCGGCCCGGAGTCTTGGATGTTTTCGCGAGTTTCTTCTGACCGGTTATCTTGTTAAGCAATGATGACTTGCCAACATTAGACCGTCCGGCGAATGCAATTTGAGGTCGGGAATCTACGGGAATTTTTTTGACGTCGTTGTAGGAACCGAAAAATACAACGTTCTTGGGCATTGCGTCCTTATTGTCTTTAAAGCCGGGTTAGTATAGTCTTTTAAGGTTTAAAAAGGAAATGTTTTTTTATTTTTTTGCAGGCTTTTTTGCACGGGTTTTTTTGACGGCTGTTTTCTCTCCGAAAGCTATTCTTATAGCCTCCGCGGCCTTTTTAACCAGCACAATATTCATGCCTTTGGTCAGCTCCGGCGGAAGTTCCGGCATATCTTTCTTGTTCTTAAACGGCATGATAATATCGGTTATTCCGAGCCGCTTCGCCGCCAGAAGTTTTTCGTTCAACCCGCCGACCGCCAGAATGTCGCCGCTGAGCGTCACTTCACCGGTCATGGCCAGGTTAGGCCTGATGGCCTTATTCTTTAATGCCGACAGGATTGCAACCAATATCGTGATTCCTGCCGACGGCCCGTCTTTGGGTACGGCGCCTTCGGGGACGTGCACGTGTATTTCGTGCTTCTTGAAGAAATCCGGATCAAGACCCAGTTTCGCGGCGTGGCTGCGGATATAAGTAAGTCCGGCCGAGGCCGATTCCTGCATCACTTCTCCGATTTTTCCGGTTATAGTCAGCTTCGATTCTCCGTTCATGAGGCTGACTTCGATAGGCATCACTTCGCCGCCCGCTTCGGTCCACGCCAAGCCTATTGCATACCCCGGCTCGGGGTGGGTGTTAATATCGGTATGAACATATGGCGGTGCACCGAGGAGATCCGCTATTTTTTTCGGGGTGAAATTGAATTTGCGGCGGCGCTTTTTCTCGACTATTTCCTGTGCGGTTTTGCGCAGTACCGAGGCCAGTTGGCGCTCGGCTTGTCTGACGCCCGACTCGCGGGTATAATTGCGAATGATATCGAGCAGAGCCTTGTCGTTAAAATTCATACTGATATCGACCATGCCCAGTTCTTTTTTAAGTTTCGGCAGAACATAACCTCGGATAATATGCTCTTTCTCGTGCTCCAGATAACCGGGCAGGCGGATTATCTCCATACGATCCAGTAATGCCGGCGGTATACCGACCGTCGAGTTGGCGGTCGTAATAAACAGCACGCGGGAGAGATCATAATCCAGTTCGAGATAATTATCCGAAAAAGTCTTGTTCTGTTCCGGATCAAGCACTTCAAGCAGTGCCGACGCCGGGTCACCCCGGAAGTCTTTCCCGATCTTGTCGACTTCATCTAGAAGAAAAACGGGATTGGATGAACCGGCCTTCTTGATCGACTGTATGATTCTCCCCGGCAGCGAACCGATGTACGTCCTCCTGTGACCGCGAATTTCGGCTTCGTCGTGTATGCCGCCGAGAGACATACGGACAAATTTACGGTCGAGCGCACGGGCAATGGATCGTCCCAGCGAAGTCTTACCAACCCCGGGAGGACCGACCAGACACAGAATCGGGCCTTTCACTTCACCGGCCAGTCGCATCACGGCCAGATGTTCGAGAATGCGTTTCTTTGGTTTTTCCAAGCCATAGTGGTCACCATCGAGGATTGATTTTACTGCGCCGAAAGCCGAGCGGTCTTTCGTATACACTTTCCACGGCAAACCCAGAAGCCAATCGACATATCCGCGCGCGACGGCTCCCTCGGCCGAATAGGCATGCATGCGGGACAGCTTCTCTATTTCTTCGCGGCAGCGGTCTTTGACTTCGGCCGGTGCTTTCAGGCTTTCCAGTTTGTTATTCAGAGTTTCGATTTCACCGTAGGCCTCGTCGAATTGCCCCAGTTCTTCTTTGATAGCCTTAAGCTGCTGTTGGAGATAAAACTCGCGCTGGCTTTTGGACATCGACTCTCGCACGGTGCCGTCGATTTTCTGTTCCAGCTGGAGGATTTCCAGTTCTTCCTTGAGTATATCCGACAGGAATATGAACTGCTTCTTGACCATATCTATTTCGAGAATATCCTGTTTGGTTTTCATACGAATCAGCAGATGCGCCGCAATCGTGTCGGCCATACGCTGATAGTTGCCAATAGCCGAAATAGAGTACAAGACTTCTTCCGGGATACGATGGTTGAGTCTTACATATTCCGAAAACTGCTCCATCACCGACCGCGAGATAGCGATCGTTTCTTTGTCCTTGGCATTATCCGGGGGAATCACCCGCAGACGCGCAGCATAGAACCCGCTGGCTTTGCGAAAACTGAGCATCTTGGCCCTAACCAAGCCTTCGACCAGAACTTTGATAGTTCCGTTGGGAAGCTTGACAATCTGCAATATGCGCGCTATCACGCCGACGTTATACAAGTCGTTCTGAGTCGGCTCGTCGACCTCGGGAGTTTTCTGAGTGCAGAGAAACATCTGCTTTTCTTTGAGCATCGCCTCCTGCAGGGCCGAAATAGTAAACTGTCGGCCGACCAACAGAGGATAAATCATGTGCGGGAAAATGACTATATCTCGAAGCGGCAATATCGGGAGCCGCGATTTTATCTCTATTTTTTCTTCGCTGTATTCGACTTTCACATTTACCCCTTCAATTAAGGTTTCCGACCCTTAATTTAACCAATTTCACGGCGGAATGTATATCTTTTTGCCCGGTTTGGCAAAAAAAAGCGATCCCGGAGGGACCGCTTCGTAGACCGCACCAGTAAAGGCTTTTAGCCGACAGGGGAATTTTCGGTTTCACGCGACAGCGCGTCGCGTTCGATAATAATCTGCTCCAGCGAAAAATACATCTCGGCCAGGCGGTTGTTGGCTTCGGTGACAACTTCCATCATGTCGCCGATATCCAACTCCAGAAATTCACACAGGATGATTGACTGTAGAAGCGACGTCTTACGGATGCGGTTGGCCGCCTCAGCCGGTAGATTCAATTTTTTCGACGTCGCACGGATAAACATGATGTCATTTTCGATGCTGGGATGATATCCGTCGATCGGTGCCATCGCGATACGGTCGGCCAGCGCGACGATATTATTCAATGTGGTATCTTCGGGGACAATATCGGGAGGATCAGGGTTATGGTGGTTTAATATCGCGAACGTCACTCTTTCCGGCAGCTTCCAACTCTTGGCCAGAGCCTGCCCCACCTGACAATGATTGAATCCAAACAGCTTTTCTTCGATTGGAATTATACCCAGCTTCTGTTCTTTCAGAAGATTCACGACAGCCATAAACTCTTCCTTGAAGAACAAAATCATCATGATGGTGCCGACGTCGTGCAGAATCCCCGCAACAAAAGCTTCTTCGGGTTCGCGATAGCCGATTTCCTCGGCAATATTGCGGGCGGTTGAGGCGGTTTCTATAAAGTGCCGCCACATCCGCTTGATATTCAACTGGTCGAAAAGCTCGTCCTCGGGTTTTATATTGAACAAAGAACTGGACAAAGCCAGCACTTTTATGCTGTTCACGCCCATGACTGTGACGGCCTCGGACACTTTGGATACATGTCGGGTGCGGCCATACTGCACGGAATTGACCATTTTAAGGACGCGGGAAGTCAAAGAGGTATCCTTGCTAATAACCTCGGCTATTTCCGAAGCGCCGGAATCGGGGTTATCGACAACCTGAAGAACCGAAGTAAGAGTCTGAGGTAACGTTCCGATTTCACGTATAGCTGATATTATATCCTGGGGACTTAGGGCTGTCATATTAACTCCTTAATAATGATGTATAGAATTAATATCGGACGGCGGACGGATAACATTAAGATTGACACATTATAGAATATAAATCGCTACCCTACAATATGATAGCTCAGCCAATAACTGTCAAACGGGCGTATTTGGCCAGAACTTTCTTGACGCCGATCCCGGTAAACATGATTTCCAGCGCCATCGAATCCCCGGCTCCTTCGACTTTAAGAACCTTACCGCGCCCGAAGGTCTTGTGCTGGACAATCCGTCCGACCCGCAGCGCCTCGCTTTCTTCATATTCGTAGTAGGGCTCATCAGGATAGGTCTTGACCGGCTCGGGGCGGCTTTCGTGATACCTTTCCCGGCTGTAGAAACTGCGCAGGTCGGCCTTTTCCACGAGCGACGGCGGGAGTTCATTCAGAAAACGCGACGGGATGCAGTCCATATTACCGAAGCGGTTGCGGTGAGCCGCCATAGACAGATTCAAATACCGCTTGGCCCGGGTCGCGCCGACATAAAACAGACGCCGTTCTTCTTCCAGTTCCATCGGTTCCTGTATAGCCCGCGCCAGCGGGAAAAGACCTTCTTCGAGTCCCACCATATACACCGCCTCGAATTCCAGCCCTTTGGCCGAATGCAGGGTCATCAGGGTCAGTTTGTCGTCGATTTCGTTGTACTGCTCGATATCCGTATAGAGCGAAATCTCGGCGAGAAAATTGTCGAGCGTCGGTTCGGCGTATGATTCGCTGAACTCGCGCGCCCCGGAAATAAGCTCCTCAATATTTTCGACCCGGTTGGAGCCAAGGGTCGGGTCCTCGTCGAGAAGATGCTCCTGCAAACGAATCTTATCGACCAGTTCCTGCATCAAATCGGCAATATTGCTTTCCGCTTTCTGAGCCCGGAACGGCTCGATCATCTCCATAAACTGCGTGATCAGACGCTGTGGGCGGCTTCCGAGTTCGGAGCACTGCTCTATAATCAGACTTGCTTCGTACATCGAGGTATTTTTTTCGGCGGCGAAGGCCCTTACTTTATCGATCGAGGCATCACCGATCCCGCGCTTGGGGTAGTTGATGATGCGCTGGTACGATACGTCATCGTGGATATTGGCGATCAATTTCAGATATGCCAGCAGGTCTTTGATCTCTTTGCGTTGATAGAACGAAATCCCGCCGATTATCTGGTATGGCATATTTTTGCGCCGGAGGATTTCTTCGAAAGCTCGCGATTGGGCGTTGGTACGATACAATATGACCGCTTCTTTGAGCGGCGTCCGCGACAGATTGTCTTCTATGTCCTCGACCACGACCCCGGCTTCATGCGAGGCTGAATCGGTCAAAAACAGTTTCAGTTTGTCTTCGCTTTTGGTCTCGGTCCAGAGCGTTTTACCCTTACGGGACTGATTGTTGGCGATCACAACCGAGGCGGCTTCGAGAATGATATCGGTCGAGCGATAGTTTTGTTCGAGCTTGATAACTTTGGCGCCGGGGAAATCCTTCTCGAAATTCAGAATGTTGGTGATATCTGCCCCCCGCCACCCATAAATCGACTGATCTTCATCACCGACCACGCAAATATTCTTATGCGATCCGGTTAACAGCTTCAGCAGTTTGTACTGACTGTGGTTGGTGTCCTGGTATTCATCGACCAGAATATATTTAAAACGGTTCTGATATTTAGTGCGTACGTCTTCATGGTTCGATAAAAGCTGCACCGCACGGTAAATCAAGTCATCGAAATCCATCGCGCCGCACTCGCGCAGGCGCTTTTCATACATAGTATAAACTTCGGCGGTGCGCTTCTCGAAATAGCCCGAGGCCCGCGAGGCGAACGCTCCGGCGTCTTCCATACGATTCTTGGCCGCAGAAATCTTGGCTTTGAGCGAGGTTGGCGTGAACTGGCTGGCCGAAATATTGAGTGTATCCAGACAGTTTTTTATCAGTGCCTTGGCGTCGTCTTCGTCGAAAATGGTAAAATTCGATGGGTACCCGATGACCTCGGCTTCGTAACGCAGGAGCCGGGCGCAGAATGAGTGGAAAGTGGCGACCGTTAGCGATTGTATAGTCGTCCCAAGCATATTGACAATACGTTCCTTCATCTCACGAGCGGCTTTATTGGTAAATGTCACGGCCAGAATCTCGCCCGGACGGGCCAGCCGCTTGAATAAAATATAGGCCACACGAGAGGTCAGAACCCGGGTCTTGCCCGACCCGGCCCCGGCAATAACCAGAAGAGGGCCGTCGGTTGTGGTCACCGCCTCGTTCTGGGCTGGATTTAGATTATCGAGAATAAATTTCATAGCTGTCAAATTCTATTAAAGTTTAAATTCGGTCGGTATCACTAATTACATGGCGAAAATAGACTCTTTGAAATAAAAAGCAACGGAAATATTGGCCGGGCATATGACAGTTCATATTGACAAATGGACACAATCGCTTATCTTATAGACATAAAGAGAGATTTATGGTCTTTAAATATCTGCTGTATTTTGTTTATATCTGACATTAACCTGCGTGGGAATTGAGCACACCCCAGCATTGAGAATATACAAATCAACTGGACAATTAAGTAAAGTATTTTAAATAACCGGGAGGGGTTATGAAAATCTTGATAAAAGTCAGCCTTCTCTTGCTATTGCTGTTTCTACCGGCATTTTTGCTGGCTGATCAATCGGAAAAACCTATTATCGACGACGCCAATTCAGGCGGCAGCCAACCCGTATCGGACGGCGAAAAAGGTGTCTGCGGCGACGCCAACGATGACACTATGATCAGTATTATGGATATCATATATATCTATAATTATATTTTTGGTGGGCCGGAACCGGTTCCCATGACTTCCGGAAATGTGGATGGGTACGGTCGTATTAAC
>CAZMWI010000081.1:0-13904 GCA_964569945.1 uncultured Ignavibacteriaceae bacterium | reverse complement strand
GCTTTGTATGTCAAGACCGGTCGCTTCGATTTCGGCGTCAATGGCCCGGCGGTTTTCATCTGAAATTACAGACTCATCCAGTTTGACCTGCATGTATTCTTTTTCGAGTGCCGTCTTGCGGTCGATTTTATCCTGCAAGTCCTTTTCGTATTTGGATAACTGCTCAAACGAAAAATCCTGTGATATCCGCACCGAGCCGAGTTCCTGTCGCATTTTTTCGGTGATGAAAATATCGCCCAGATTTTGAGCCATATCGCGGGCCTTGCTGGGATCTGTCGACGTTACCGAAATTTGCACCTGATCGCTGCCGGCATAACCGACTTCGATTTTCTTCCTCAGGCTGTTGACGAGGTAATCCTGCTTTATCTGATCCAGAGTGAGATCTGGTCTGGTTGATTGGGCCTTAACCGCCTTTTCGTTCAGGCCCGGGTCCTGATCCAATTTCATCATCGTGATGAGCTGGCCGAGGTATGGCGTCGACGTTATCTCATTCTGAAGGCTCTTGAGCTCCATCTGGCGGTCGCGCTCGGTCCGCATCATCTGCTGGCCGCTGCCCAGCATACGCTGGAGATCGTTAGACAGCTTGACCGGTGAGCCGGTCCAGACGATTACCGATGACTCATATTCCGGGGTTATCAGGTACGATCCTGCGAACGTGGCCGCGGTCACCAGAATCATGGGGATAATTATAATCCATTTTCGCCTCCAAGCTACCTGGAGCAGGTCGTTTACATCAAAGCCCTTTTTCTTACCAGTTTCAGCCACGGTTTATTACCTTTCGAATGGGTTGTTCTCTACCGAATTTATCATTTAAACGCCATCCCCGCTATCAAGTTTCCGGCCAGGACAAATTTTCATCAATATGCAGCGGCTGGGCTCTGAGGTATTGGGTGGTCCTCATTTTCTGCTTGATATCTTTTATAACTCGTTCCACCTGGTCGGGCTTTAGATCCAGCGCTTTGGCCGCATCTTCCGCCGAAACCCCGTTTTCCATGGCATACCAGATCGGATCGAGAATCGGGAATTCAACTCCAAAGAAAAAGTCGGTTTGAGTTACTTCGGCCGAGTACGTATCGGTCGTGGGGGTGCGGCCCCTGATATCCTCTGGAATTTCCAGATAATCGGCGATCTGGTAAACCTGCATCTTGAGCAGGTGCGCGATCGGCTTGATATCGGTGCCGCCATCGCCATACTTCACAAAAAAGCCCAGCATGTGTTCGTCTTTATTTCCGGTTCCAATGAGCACCCGGTTGAGCCTTTCAGCGTGGTAATAGCCCATCGCCATTCTTGTACGCTGCTTGAAATTCGATGCGGCGACAATCTGAAGATATTCTTTCTTCGGCAGCCGCATTTCTTTGACTTCGCCGTCCGGTGATTCGATAGTCAGCTTGAAAAAATTGAATCCGGCTTTTTCGAGGATATTGCTGCCCAGTGTGATTTTATTCTTATAGCCCGGCCCGAACTCGGGGAAAAGCTTTTTTATGGCCTCATCGCGGCGACGATAGCAATCAAACCCTTCCAGGGCCCCGGATATATTTTCTTCGAGGCACTCGATCCCGAGGTGATCGGCCAGCTGTTCGGCCAGCGATTTTGATTCCGGCGCGGAATCTTTTTCCGGAAGCGCCAGCCCGAGGACTTTTTCGGCCCCCAGCGCCTTAACGGCCAGAGCGGCGCATACCGATGAGTCCACCCCGCCGCTTATGGCCACAATGGCCCCTTCCCGCTTCATGTCTACCAGAATCTGTTTTTTGATGGCATCCACTATGCGCGCCGTCTCGGCGGCAGGATCGACATTGAGAGAATCTCGCTTAAATTTCATGGGCAAATAATAACCTTTTCATTTCCGGAACTTATTCACTATTTTGTCATTATACCGATAATTATATACGTATTATCGGTATTCAAGACAAAAATATATTGCCGAAAGTCCCGAACAAACATAAAATTCGGACTATTTAGGGTTTAGATCGAAAGGCAGAAGATGGAAAAAGCAGAAATAGAGACAAAAGTCGAGCAGTTTATTCAAACCAATTTCGTGTTTGAGGAATCACTGGTCCTGGCTAAAGACCAATCTCTTCTGGACAGCGGGGTCATAGATTCCACCGGCGTCCTGGAATTAGTTAATTTTCTGGAAGAGAATTTCGGCTTTTCGGTCAACGACGAAGAACTCGTACCGGACAATCTTGATTCGATAGATAATATCACGGCTTTTGTCCGAAAAAAGCTCGCTTGATGAAAACGGTCAATAACTTCCTGTCCGATTCCGCCCGACGGCTCCCGGACAAAACCGCCCTGGTATTCGGTGGAAAACGCTTCACGTATAAACAGATATATGACTGCTCCCGAAATCTCGCGGCCTATCTGAAGAACAATGGTCTCGAAAAAGGTAATCGGGTCGGCATATATCTCGGCAATTGCACTGAGACCGTAATTTCCATTTTTGGCGTGCTCGAAGCCGGGGGTTGCTTTGTTGTCATTAATCCGACTATCAAAGACCATAAGCTGACGCATATAATGAATAACTCCGGGGCGAAGTTCATTATCAGCAACGCCCCGAAAATACCGACCATCACCCGACTGATCGATCAATTCGATCACGAAGTAAGTACGATATTCACCGGAACGGACAAATCAGAGACGAATTGTTTTGAAAAGATAATTGAAGAAACAAGCGACCGGAACTGGGCCCTGCCTATTGATATAGACCTAGCGTCGATTATCTACACATCGGGCTCGACCGGTGACCCCAAAGGTGTCACCATGCTGCACCGCAACATGGTTTCGGCGGCAACCTCAATTACGACCTATCTTGAAAACGTCGAGGACGACATCGTCCTGAATATGCTTCCCTTCTCTTTCGATTATGGCTTGTATCAGCTCCTGATGGTATTCAAATTCGGCGGGACGCTGGTGCTGGAAAAATCGTTTGGGTACCCGTACCAGATTATCGAACTGATCCGCAAAGAAAAAATCACCGGCCTTCCCTGCGTTCCGACCATGTTCGCGATATTGCTGCAGCTTGAAAAGCTCGAAGACGTGGACCTGTCATCGGTGCGCTATATCACCAACACGGCCGCGGCGCTGCCGCCGAACTTCATCCCGCGGTTACAGAAGATTTTTAAATCGGCCCGGATATTTTCGATGTACGGCCTGACCGAATGCAAGCGGGTGTCCTACTTACCACCGGAGATGATCTCCGAAAAGCCGGACTCGGTCGGCATCGCCATGCCCAACACCGAAGTGTGGATCGCCGACGATGACGGTTCCGAGCTCCCCCGCGGCAAAATCGGCGAGCTGGCGGTTCGCGGCGGATCGGTCATGCAGGGTTACTGGAATGAACCGGAGACGACCGCCAAAGTCCTCAAGACGGGCCGCTATCCGTGGGAGAAGGCGCTTTTCACCGGCGACCTGTTTAAGATGGACGCCGACGGATACCTGTATTTCGTGGGACGCAAGGATGACATTATCAAGTGCCGGGGCGAGCGGGTTTCGCCCAAGGAAATCGAAAACGTCCTGTATTCCATGCCCGAAATCATGAACGCCCGCGTGATTGGAATCCCGCACGAGATTTTCGGACAGGCCATCAAAGCGGAAATTGTCCTCAGAGACAATGTCTCTTTGACCGATAAACAAGTTCTCGCCTATTGTCGAAAAAATCTCGAAGACCTGATGGTCCCGCAGTTTGTTGAATTCGTCAAGAGCCTGCCGATTTCGGCGTCAGGTAAGATCAAGCGGAAATAATCCGCGTATATTCTAATACAATTTAAGGCTATTTTGTACTATCGTCGTGATAGACGGTGAAGGCGTCCCGCGACGGGCTGTCCGGAGTCTTGAAATTTTCGATATAGTGATGGTGCAGCAGCTGTGTTGAAAGAATTCCGATAAACGACATATTATCTTTGAACGACAGATGCGCGTGCGAAAGTTTTTTGCACTTCTCGCGGAGCTTGGTGACCGGCCCCGGTTTGAAAATACCAACCCGGTTGATCTGCTCCGGCGACAGCATCTGCGCTATATACTCGGGCGAATCGTCCTGCACGAAGCTGTTGGAATCGGGAGCCATGTACGGCTGCTTGACGCGATCGACGATCTGCTTAGGCAATTCTTTCTGCATCGCTTTCTTCAATACGAACTTCTCTTTGAGACCGTGAATTTTATAAAGCGGCGGGATAGTCGCGGCGAATTCAACCACCCGATGATCCAGAAACGGGAAGCGGCCTTCGACCGAATTGGCGGCGGCGACCCGGTCTCCCTGCGACGACAACAAATACCCGGCCAGAAGCGACCTCGCTTCGAGGTACTGCGCTCTCACCAGATGATGCCAGGAGAAGAAATCCCCCGGCAGATCTCTTTTATATGAACCTATGGCATCGTGGCCACCGACCGCGGCGCGGACGTCGTCGGAGAAGAAATCTTTGATCTTTGACGTCGTATTTATACGCGGGATATGAGAGAAGTAGAACTCGTCCGTCCTGGACAGGCCCGCCTTGTAGAACGTCTCCAGATAGAATCGCGCCCGGGCCGCCGACAGCGGGAGGGTCGGATAGAGCCGCCTCAGAAGCAGCGGCCGCCATTTAGAATCGGGATTGCGCGACCAGAACTTGCGGATTATAGTCTCTTTGAACAGGTCATAGCCGCCCAGTACTTCATCTGATCCCTCGCCGGTAAGCACGACTTTAAAATTGTGTTGTCTGACCAAAGCCGAGAGCATCAAGAGCGGTGTCGGCGCGGTACGGACAATCGGCCGCTCGGTATGCCATATCACGCGCGGGAAATTCTCGGCGATGTCGTGGTAGTTGCACTGTATCTGGTGGTGATGAGTCCCCAAAAATTCCGCCATCTGCTTTTGATAGCCGGATTCATCGTACGCCTTATCATGAAAGGCAATCGAAAACGTCTCGATCGGGGTGTCGGTGAAACGTTTGATCAGGGCCGTGGTCGCCGAGGAATCCAGCCCTCCGGACAGATACCCTCCGACCGGCACGTCGGCGCGCAATCGCAGCCGGACGGCATCGACCAGCAAAGAATGGAGTTCTTCGGCCCACGAAGCCACAGGCCGGGATTTGTCGAACGTTTCCGGGTAATCCAGCGACCAGTAACGCCCGGTATTGATCCGGCCGTTTTTGATCTCGACCCAGCTTCCGGCTTCAAGTTCTTTGATGTTTTCGAATGCCGTGCGCGGCGCGGCGGTCGTCCACCACGTAAAGATTTCATCAAGGCCTTTATAGTCGATGGTCCGCGGAATTGAGTTGTCGCAGAAGATTGACTTAATTTCAGAAGCGAATGTGACGCGACCATTGTTAACCGTATAAAAGACCGGCCGTATACCCATCCTGTCGCGCGCCAGAAACAGCGAGCGGTTTTTCTTGTCGTAGATGGCAAAGGCGAACTGGCCATTGAACCTGTTCAGGCAATCTTTGCCCCACTGTTCGAAAGCGTGGACGATGACTTCGGTATCGGATTTGGTGTGGAATTTGTGTCCCAGTTTTTCCAGTTCCGGCCGCAGTTCGACATAATTGAAGACCTCGCCGTTGAAAGATATCCAGAGCGAGCCGTCTTCGTTGGAGATCGGCTGGGAGCCGCTGGAGAGGTCGATAATCGACAGCCGGGCCTGGCCCAGACCGCAGTAGTCGTCAAAATAGGCCCCGAATTCATCGGGCCCGCGATGCCGTATCTGTTTGACCATGCGCCCGATCAGGTCGTACTCGGGGGCACATTTGTCATTAAGTTGAAAATACCCTGCAATACCACACATAACTTAAATACTGTTTAATGTCAATATCTGTTAGCCGCTAATAATAAACGGAAAAGCCAATATATTAAATATATCGGTAACGAGAAGGATTATTTATCGAATACGGGAATTATCTGCGGACGACAATCTTCCCATTCAGACTGCTATCCTCGACATACCACAAATACACACCCGACGCAACCGTGTTGCCGGAGGAATTGGTCCCGTCCCAGGCCAAATCGCCGCCGTTGGACTGAAGGCTGTTTACCAGCGCCCCGGTCAGGGTCATGATATGCAGCTTGGAGCCATCAGGGACGCCCGTGAACGTCGTATGGCTGTTCTGGCCTATAACAAACGGGTTTGGATAGGCGTGGGCTTCCGGTTCGACTTCAAAGTTGAAGACCGCCCCGAAATTGCCGTCGTTAACTCTTGCCCGCCAGTAATAGGTCCGTCCGCTTTCAAGCGGGGCATCAACCTGCCAGCCGGTCGTTCCACCCACCCCCTGAGGGACATTATTGATGGATGTCTCCAGCGAGACAAAAAAGGAATCGTCGGCGATCTCAAAATGATACACGTTCTGCGGCTCGGAGTCTACGTTGGCGACCTGAAGAATCGGCCGGGTCGAGTTTACAATCGAATTGTCGGGCGGATTGAGCATCAAATCATCCGTGATCGGCGGGTCATCGTCTCCGCCGCCGGTTCCGAGGTCAAAATAGGCCTCGGCTGCTACGGTATTCGAAACTGAGGAAATATTGCCCGCTTCATCGGCGGTTCTTATCGCGAAATAATACGTCTGCGCGGGAGTAAGTCCCCCTACGGTAAACGTCTGGTGTGTCCCCCCGGCCTGCGGCGCGGGCGGACCGGAGACGGCCGCAGCCGCCGAGAAATTGACCGACGTAATCGGGTTCAATGAATAGCGAATATAATAATTGGACGCCGTGCCCGACGTGCCGTCGTCGCCCGGAGCCGTCCAGCTTAAGTCAACTTCACCGTTGTTCGAGCCAGTAGCGGCATCGAGGTCGGCAATTGTGCCCGGTGCCGTCTCATCGACGGTCGCCGAACTGCCACTGGTCGCCGAAGCGACATTGGAAATCAGCGAAATGTTATCAGCGTCATCCCATGACCTGATAGCGAAAAAATATGTCTGAGCCGGAGTCAAACCGTTTACGGTGAGATTCTGGTTCGATCCGGTAAGAAGAGGCGTGGGCGGATTGGATACCTGTGTTGCGTACGTAAAGTTATACGACGTGATCGGCTGCGAGGAATATCTTATATCGTAGCCCGTTGCCGTGCCGATAGTACCATCATCACCCGGAGCGGTCCAGCTCAGCCTGACCTGTCCGTCCTCGGTACCTGTAACGGCGCTCAAATCATCAATCGTCGCGGGCGCCGAAGTGTCCTCAGGCGGAGTCCCGCCGCCGTCGGTATTGGACAGCGTAACCGTCGGCGTGGTAGCGGTCGAATTGACCGTGTACGGAATTGTCGTGTTATCGCCGCCAACCTGGGCGGTTATCGAGAAATTATTAAAATTAAGACTATCTGTGCCGGTTCTTGATTCATATTTATAGGTCACAATGCCGCCGATAAGCCCATTGGCGTCGGTCGTACCGCTCAGTACGACCCGGCCGTAATTATTAGTCGCCTGGACCGTGGCCCCGGCCACGGGAAGGCCGTTTCTGCCCTGGACGTACACATTGAGTGTTTTCTTCAGGCAAATATCAATCGAACCCGATGGGTACATATTGATATCATTTTCGCTGGCGCTGTTGCCATAAGCGGCATCGAGAATGCAGATATCCGCGGCGTTACCGTCGTAGCCGCCAAGCTGGATGGTTTTCGGGTTATCGGTCGCGTATGCAAATTCCAGTGTATCATCGTCAAAGCGCATACCGCTGCCGTCGGCCATATTGATAATATTATTGACGCCTATAAAACGGTTGCCTGTGAATTTGATCGTTTCATCCATGGGCGTGGCGTAAACCTGCACGGCGTCACCGAGAATATGGCGTCCGGTCCCGCTGTAAACATGCAGCGGATAAACCTCGAAAGTATTGTTGACAACATTTATATTGGCGGCAAGAGCGTCGCCTTCAGAAATATTCAAAGTCGTCGCCCCGTGGCCGTACTTTCCGTGGATGTGCGACGACGTATCCACTGTCATCTTAACATAGTTATCGTACAAATCTATGTACTGGCACGGCGGGTAGAAACTGGGCTGACCTGAGCGAATACGCACGCCCCAGGAATTGAAATACCCGTTTGATCCGTCGGGGTCGTATTCCACGTCAGGACCACAGCGAATATCGATAATATTGTCATAAACTTCGACATGATTGTCCGCCGTCCCGTGCACCGATTCCAACATAAGCCCCCGGCCGCCGCCGTAGGTATCGCCGGTGCTGATATAATTATGATGCACTTTGGCAACGGAAACATCACCAAGCAGGATACCGTACGCATTGGCGGAACTGTGTCCCAGGGTGCCGTCCCAAACCGCGTAAAAATCGTTGCGGTGGTCGGTGTATGTCGAGCAATAGGAAATCTCGACATTTTGACACGGCGCTCCTGCGGTTGGCGTTTCGTTGCCGAAAACTGCAATACTTATATGAGGCGAATTATAGACTGATGTTCCGTATATCCGGGCGCCCCAGTCATTGGGACCCAGGCCCGGACGCCGCATCTCGAGCCGAATCGCGGCGCCGTCATAGTAAGCACGCGACGTATAGCCGTTGCAGTTGCTCCAGAACTGGCAGGTATCGATGGTAACATTATAAGTCTGCGAACCGCTGCCGTAGGAGTCGATACAGTGCGAATTGTCTCCGTTGACAATGCCCTTCACTCCCTGAAGAGTCAGACCGTAGGAACCGTGAGTCAACTGGAAGCAGTTCGACGTGGCCCCTTCGCCCCCATGAATCACCCAGAGATTGCGGACCGTACAGTTGGGAGCGTCGATGAGAAGGCCGTCATAGCCGCTGCCGCCGCCCGAGCCGAACACCAGCGTATCGCTCTGGCCGTCGACCAAAATGCCGCTGTGAACAATGTGAATTCCGGCCGTGGTGCCGACCAATCTCGTTCCGGAAAGACGCAAAGTATCGCCGTTCGCCTGCGTGGTGTACGGCAGACTGGTGATGTTTCTGATTGTCGCCGATGAAACGACCGGCAACAAAACCGCTATTAAAACGACAATAATCTTTTTCACGACTGACCCCTCTTGCTTTCTGGCAAGTATTATGGATTATACAAGTATATTATTCAAAGGCTCCTTAAAACCTTCATCGGGTGTCAAGTGTCCTTTAATTATTCTAAAAGTTTCAATCACCCGATGCAACTATTTATATTTTCGGACGCATATTCTGCATACATTAACTTCTTTATACAATAACTGAGCCAATCTGATCTTAATCGGATAAGCCGTTAAAAACCATGCTGTTAATATTTTGGAATTCCCCATTTTGAGAGCCGTAAGCTGTTCTTCTGCAGCGCATTGTAAGAAACTTGAACAATATTTTTAAAGTGGTCAAAAATAACGACAAATACAGCGGTTTTGGGGTTATATGCGTTCGAATTTAAGGTCTGTTAATATTGCACCAAGCTCGAAATCGGTCCTGATGCAAGCGGTGGCGATTTTATCACCCGCCCCCCTGCAAACCGAGCCGAGCAAACGATAAAAGGATGATACTCTTTCAATCGAATAAAAGACCGGCGAAATGCCGATATCGGCGAGCAAGCAGACTCCCGGACCGTTTAACTTGCCGCAGACGTTTTCCGGCATCTTATCCGGGTCGGTCAAGATCCATCCAATGGCGACCTGATGGCCGTCTATTTTCGTGGCGAAGCATTTTCCACCGGTTTTAAATCTTTGTAAAAGCTCGGTGTATTCATCAGAATCGTTCTCGATTCCACAGAAAGCGGCAATATTATTGATATCATCTATATACAATTCTTTGAATTGTGCAGTATCAGAGGACTCGCCGCTCTGGAATTCTGCGGCATCTGCCGCATAATAATCGAATTCTGTTTCATTTTTCTTTGCTGCAAATATGAGACTGACTGTACGGTCGGTAATTTCGGAGAAATCATTGGCGGATGTGCCCCTGACGCTGTCTTTCAATTTCCTGACCGAGTCGATGCTTTTCAATTTACGACCCGCCGAACTGTCTTTCAACCCGGAATATATTGCTGCCAGCGACTTTTTCAACCCGCTGGCGTAGATAGTGCATTGCATGTTGCGACCGGATTGATTGGCAAAACGTTCCTTGTGTTCTCCTCCACCGCGCGAGAAGTCGACAACATCGAAACCTTCTCTTATTGCGGAATCCACGAGCATGTGCAGCAGTAAGATCCCCGGAGATTTTTTGCGGTAGTTCATCAGGCTGGCAATCTGGTATAAATAGACAGTTCTTCCAAATATAAAGGCGTACAGATACGCCAGCGGCTGTGTTCCGTGCATCAGGACATAAAGCCGGACCAACGACTCCTCGGCCAGATATTTGGCGGCCAGATCGTGAAAACGACGCACTTTCGGATTTATGAATTTGCAGCCATCGCCGCCTCGCTTGAACCACCAGATAATATGGCCATGATAAAATTCCGGGAGTCTTTCCCGTATCTCATCGGCTGAGTCGAAACGGTCCAGCAAAAGCCCGTCCATTTTATTAAAAAAGTTCACGAACTTGCGGATTGTCCCGCCCCGACGCATTTCGAAATTTCCGCGATCGGCGTCGTTGCCGTCGTATCGAAAAGACATAACGTTTTCGATGGGGTACGTTCTATGCTTCAGATCTGCATTTTCAAGTTCTTTTTCGAGGATTTTAAGGATCGGTGATGTTTCCGGAATCTGAGACAGGTTGATCTGCTTCCATATATCAGGATTTTTTTTAAGATAATCGACGACCGCTTTGGCACACAGTTCTGGCCGGTTCGTAATGAAATCACTATAGTCGGCGTTGGGCGTTCCTATAAATTCCACGGCATCGCCTGTAATCATCAAGGGTGCAATACCGATCGTGTCATCGCCAGATGAAATCTTAAGAATTAAAAGGCGGTGATCATCGCCATAGGCCTGCCACCAGGTATAATTCCAACCGTAAGTTTGAAAAACTGTTGCATCAGACATTTGATCCGTTAGACCGGTCCAGACGTCTTTCAGGCCGAAGAAGCCTTCGAAGTTTTCCGTAACCTCAATCTTCATTTCGGAAAGTTCGTTCATATCGTTATAAATAAATCATCTCCCAATAAATGACCGCATAAAATAATAAAGCCCGGACAGCCGCGCCGCAAATTCAAAGCGTCCCATATCGGCGCCGACCGGGATTCTCTTGATACGGAATAAATCGTCGCCGGGATTGAAAAAACCGTCCTCGGTCGTGAAGGCCGCCTTGATGCCGTTTTCTTTTAAAAGCTCCACCGAGTTTTCATTGAAGTCCCGGTTACGGCCATTGGGGTAAGCGAACATATCTATATGATTGATTCCGGCGTTATCGAGCCTATTCTTGCATCCCGAAATTTCGGCAGATTGCTCGTCGCGGGTTTGAGTCGATAATATGGGGTGCGTATCGGTATGGAGCCCGATTTCGAATTCGGTGCTTTCTGATAGAGTTTTGATCTGGTTCATCATCATCAGGCGGAAATCGGGGTTAGGCGGTAAATCCGAACCCCCGCATTTCTCTTCAAGATGTTTCAGCACCCGGTCTCTTGTACTGTGTGAACAGGACTTCAAGTGCGCCGTCAATTCGCGTGCATAGCGAGCCCTCGATGACTTATCGGCGGCCTTTATACCATATCGAGGCAATTTGAATTCGGTCAGATCAATTGATTCGCAGTCCGTGTTTACGAAAATTTCTAACACGCGGTCGGGCCAGATACACTTTTTTTCTTCGGAAAGCCCGGGCAAGACAAAGCATGCCGCCTTTAAGTTCAATTCTTTTAAAATAGGTAAGGCGTTTTCGAAAACATTTTGAAGGCCATCATCGAAAGTGATTACCACCGATTTTCCCGGATAAGAGCCTTCTCCAAAATGCGAAGCCGACACTGAATTGAAGTGCTTTTTGACATATCTCATCTGCCAGACAAAAGTATCAAAGTCAAGCTGCGTCCACTGCGGAGGATCGAATTCATTTTTGGTAACACCATGATACATAAGCACTCGAACCCGGTCTTTGTGCCGAACTCTGAATATAACGTTCAATCCCAGATAATAGGCGCAGGCCAGCAATATGTTTTTCAATGTGCTCTTCATGGGAAACTAATTGCCCGCTTGATCTTGTCCCTGACGCGGGCGCTCTTTGATAACCTTCGCCGGATTGCCTACCGCCACGACATAGTCGGGAATATCCTTTACCACGACACTTCCGGCACCGATAATCGTAAATTCCCCAATATTGGCCATTATTATGCTGCCTTCGCCAAGGAATGTGCTTCGACCAATATTGATTCGGTCAAATGTATCTTCGCCTGCCAGCAAGTTCTCTTTAACTTCTCCGAAGCCGTGCTGGCGTCGGCCCGACAAAATCGATATGCGGCTGCCGATGGCACAATTGTCGCCAAGATTAACCAATCCAATCGTGGTGTGGCCAGCGATTACCACATTTCGTCCGACAATGGCTTCCATTTTCGTGAAATGCGATCCAAACATGATTTCCAGATCGGAGGGACACTGTTTAAGAGTCTGATAATAATAACAGCCCCTGACGTAATGGCCTATAAACGCCGGCACCAGGCTGAATCCTTCAGCAAAGAAATGAAACATCAAAGGTGTGTTGAATGCTTTTTTGCATATTATTGCCAGCAATCCGGCCGGTAAAACCAAAAGATAGAAACAGATAAATACCAATTTCTTTATAGCTTTTCTCATACATAGTCTCCGGGCTTTATTTACGGTTCAGCCAGTATTCTCTCATAAAAGTCTTCGGTTGCCTTAACCATTTTCTCGACCGAGAACTTCTCCCGCGCCAGTTCCGCGGCGCGGCGGCCGAATTTTGCGGCCAGTTCGTGGTCGTCGAGCAACTGGTTCAGCTTATCGGACAGACCGGCCACGTCACCGTCGGGCAGAATATAACCGGTTTCTCCGTCGCTGACAACTTCACTATTGCCGCCCACGTCGAACGCCAGCGTCGACAAACCCGCCATGGCGTATTCTATCAGGACGTTGGACAGGCCCTCCGACTCCGAAGTCGACACGCCGATATCGAACAACCTTAAAATATAGTATGTGCCCTTGTCGGCATGATGGATGTGTACACGGTCTTCCAGCCCTAATTCGGCGGCTTTCTTCTCCAGATCGTCACGAAGCGGCCCGGTGCCCACGATCAGAAAATGGACGTCTTTATTATTCACGCGTGAAGCCGCCTCCAGAAAGCGGTCGTATCTTTTGACCGGGCGAAGATTGCCGACCATGCCGACGACGCTGGACGATTCGGGTATTCCAAAATCGGATTTGGTGCATTCGACGGCTCCGGGGCGAGGTTTGAAATCGATACCGTTGTGAATTACTTCGATTTTGTCGATCGGGAACTTTTCCCCCCGGCTGACAACTTCTTTTATGGCGGCGGCATTGACCAATCGATATTTTGCCAGCCGCCCGAACGTCCTCAGCAGAAATTTCTTATAGCGTGACTTAAACCAGCCCGATTCCCGGCGGCAGGCGATAATTTTTTTCATCCCGGCAAACCACCCTGCCGTCACGCCGATAACCCGGCTGTCGACAAAATAAACCTGAAGCAGCCTGGCATCCTTGTCGCGTAAGAAGCGCGCCATTTCGAGCATTTCTTTGATAGCCTTGAATGAAATCAGCCGGGTGACGTTCATGTATATAACATCGCAGTTGATTTCAATCGGATTTGCTTTGGGTCGGAGATTGAAAACGTACGGTGTAAAGCGCGTCCGATCCAGATGATCGATTAGCGTCGCCAGTTGGTTTTCTGTCCCGCCGCCGCGCCAGAAATTGTCCAGTATATAGACGATCGGAACTTTCTCGCTATGGGCATCTCCCGGTGCCATTACTTTTTAATCCCCTTATCGCGCTTTATTTGCGCGCCATAAATTTCTCTAAGGATTTCCGCCTGCCGCTCGAACGTATATTTGGTTTTGACCAGGTTATTTCCATCTTCACCGAATTTGACGGCATCATCGGGCTTTTGAATCACACGCAGCATCAGTTCCGACAACGCCG
>CAZMWI010000080.1:13487-14364 GCA_964569945.1 uncultured Ignavibacteriaceae bacterium | reverse complement strand
GGGCCGACGGCTTCGATTGTTATCATCGTTTTTATAATCCTGGTTCTGTTGTTTATACTTTTCCGCACTATAATGGGCAATTTGGTGGACCGGCGCGTTGTCTTTATCTTCGTCGGGGCCGCCGTTATTTTGCCGTTTTTCATGACGATTGAGCAGCCCATAAGAGTATCTCCCGAAGTGCAATCACTATATGATGCCGTGATGGCCCTCAAGCCGGGTTCCAAAGTGCTGGTGTCTTTCGACTACGACCCGCCTTCGGCTCCGGAATTGCAGCCTATGGCCGAATCATTTTTTGCCTTGTGTATAGAACGTGATCTGAAAATTATTATCATGGGACTTTGGCCGCAGGGACCGCAGCAGGCCGATATGGCCATGCAGACGATATTGCATGAAAAAGGTTTTGCCGGAAAATCATGGAAGTACGGCACTGATTATGTCAATCTTGGTTACCAGGCGGGCAACGAGTTCGTCATCCAACGCATGGGCGGGGATATCGAGAGCATGTTTCACAATGATTTCTATGGTACTCCCTATGATTCCCTTCCGCTGGTCAGAAACGTCAAAAATTTCAGCAATATAGCTTTTGCCTTTAACCTCTCTGCCGGTTATCCGGGAACCCAGGAATGGGTGCAGGTGGCGGTCGACCGTTACGGTCTCAAGATGGGTGCCGGCAACACGGCCGTACAGGCTCCGGCGATGTATCCTTATCTCAGGGCCGGGCAATTGCACGGATTGTTGGGCGGATTGAACGGTGCGGCGGAATTCGAGAAAGTCACCAATCGAATAGCCAAGGGGACCCGGTTTATGGTGTCGCAGTCGTTCGCGCACGTGGTCGTGATTGCTTTCATTATCATCGGTAACGCCGCTTTCTTCCTGG
>CAZMWI010000080.1:0-13477 GCA_964569945.1 uncultured Ignavibacteriaceae bacterium | reverse complement strand
AAAAAGCGCAAACTTAATGCGGAGGGGGCGTCCTGATGGAACAGCAGATCGGACTCTGGGTCGCTGCCTTTCTTACCCTGGGCATCATATCATTTTTGTACAAAGATAACCCGTGGTACAAATTAACCGAAGCGATTTTCGTAGGCGTTTCGGCGGGGTACTGGTTTGTTGCACTTTTCTGGGACAATATCGTGGGGAAATTCTGGGTCGGTGTTATTGACCGTCATGAATATTACCTCTTTGTTGGGGCCGTTCTCGGCATATTGATGCTGCTCAGGCTCGTCCCCCAGATAGGCTGGATTTCCCGCTGGCCGCTTTCGTTCGTAGTCGGAGCTATATCCGGATTTTATTTGATAAATTATTTCTCATCCAACGTCATGCTGCAGGTACAAAGCACCGTCATGCCGTTGTTCGGTTCTCAATTCGGCGATCCGCTTTTTTCGAGTTCGGCGTTCGATATCGTCTCGAATATCTTCATCGCCGGGGGGACGTTCACCGGCCTGGTATACTTTTTCTTCTCCAAGGAACATAAAGGCGCTTTCGGCGGAGCCGCCAAAATTGGTATCTGGATCATTATGATAACATTCGGCGCTTCGTTCGGGTACACCGTCATGAGCCGTATGTCACTTTTAATCGGACGGATGTATTTCATCTTCGGGGACTGGCTGCACCTTATCAGCTAATTTATGAAGACTTCCCAACAGAGAATTAGTGGGCTTTTTTTTGTCATTATATTGCTGTCTTTCGTCTCCGGCCTTGCCGCCGAGGAAATGATCGTTCCCGACCCCAACGATTCCACTAAAATTTGTATTCCGCAGCCGCCGACCGATGTCAAAGCAACCGACGCCGTCTACGATAAAGGCAACGTCGTTGATTTGAACTGGACTCTTTCGTCCGATGACGATGCCGCCGGTAAGGTTCTTCGTTATCAGATATTGAGACGCAAGGCTGGCGAAGGCGATTTTACTTCTATAGATTCCGTTGTCTCCGGAACGACCTTTTACAAGGACGAATCGGTCGAGCCGGGGCAATCGTACGAGTACGAAGTCGTCGCGATCTGTGACGGCGGTTCGGGACCGTCGGACCCGTCGGCGCCGGTAACCCCGGACATGGAATGGCTCGATTTCAGGCTGACCAATCTTTTTCTGATCGGTCTTTTAATCTGTGGGGCGGTAATTTATTTCATTGCCAAGGCCAAGCGCGGCAAAACCCTGTTTATCCGCAAAATTGCGGGGTTGGAGGCGGTCGATGAAGCCATCGGCCGGGCTACCGAAATGGGTCGTCCCATTTTGTTCGTGCCTGGCATTCAGGACATGGACGACGTACAGACTATCGCCGGACTGACCATACTCGGGCGGGTTGCAAGAGTCGTGGCCGATTATGATACAAAAATTAAAGTACCGGTGTCGCGATCATTGGTGATGACCGCATCGCGCGAGACTCTCAAGGCTGCGTATATGGCGGCCGGACACCCCGATGCCTTTAATGAAGACATGGCGCAATACATAACCGACGAGCAGTTCGGCTATGTTGCTGCGGTCGATGGAATGATAATCCGGGAAAAACCGGCCACGGTCTTTTTGCTCGGGGCCTTTTTCGCCGAATCGCTGATACTGGCCGAGACAGGGAATTCCATCGGTGCCATACAAATCGGCGGCACCGCCAATCCGCCGCAGCTGCCGTTCTTCGTGGCGGCGTGTGATTTCACGCTGATCGGTGAGGAGCTGTTCGCGGCGTCGGCATACCTATCCGGCGAACCGAGACAATTGGGATCGCTTAAGGGACAGGACGTCGGCAAGGCGCTGGCGATGATAGCGATAATCCTCGGTGCGCTGGCTACAACCATAGGGCAGACCTGGCATATTGATTTCATATCGAAATTTGCCGATCTGCTTAACTCACTATTTAGAACGAATTGATGCCATGAGACGACAGGTACCCCTCATAATTACATTTTTCATCGGTGCCCTGCTGATTATATCTGTCTTCATCCCGCCCATGACGTCGCTGAAGGAAACGTTTACTCTTTATTTCGATATTATCGCGGTCTTTGCTTTCTTCCTCGGTGGCGGCAATTTGCTGAGAGTGCATCTGTCCAAACTGCAGGGAAGAAAAGAGGATTGGGGTTTTTCGCTGGTTACGGTGATAGGTTTTGCCTTCATGCTGACAATCGGGTTGTTCAAAATCGGCAATCCCGGAGGCATTTCCGCTTCAATTACCGCCGACGATTCGTTATTCCAGAAATTATTTAATTTTGTACTCGTACCTCTGGGCTCTACGATGTACGCACTGCTGGCCTTTTTTGTAGCGTCGGCGTCGTACCGAGCGTTCAGGGCCAAAAATCGCGAAGCGACTATTTTGCTTATCGGCGCTTTTATCATATTGCTGGGACGAACTCCGTTCGGCATGATGCTTACCTCGTGGGTTCCGGATCAGTTTTCTATCCTCCAGATTCCAAACCTGGCCATCTGGGTTATGAACGGACCAAATCTCGCCGGACAAAGGGCCATTATGATCGGGATCGGGCTGGGTGTGGTTTCCATGTCGATCCGAATTTTGCTCGGGATTGAACGATCTTACCTGGGAGAAGAGCAGTGATGAACTGGGTCCCGCGCATCATCGCCATCAGTGGCAGCGATCTCGGTGTTATTATATCGCTGGTCGTTATCGGCGGCGGCATGATCTGGCTGCTGCTTCAGTCGATCAAGGCGGGCGACGTGGACCGTAGGATTGTATTTCTCTTTATATTTATTTCCGTTTCGGTGCCTATCCTGTTTCCGATTACGTTTGCCGAGACGGCTACTCCGATCGTCAAAAAACTTTACGACCGTATTGAAGACCTTCCCGAGGGTTCGACCGTACTGATTTCATTCGATTTCGACCCGGCCATGGCTCCCGAAGTTCAGCCGATGGCCGATGCCATCACCCGCCACTGCCTCGTCAAGAATCAAAAAGTCATATTCATGTCGCTTTGGGCGACCGGTCAGTCGCTTTTAAACGTCACCATGCAAAACGTGGTGAAGGCGGAGTTCCCGAATAAAATCTATGGAGTCGATTACGCGAATCTGGGGTACAAAGCGGGCAACGAAGGCGTCCTGAACGTCATCGTTTCCAATTTCCGTAAGATGTTTCCGACCGACGTCAATAACGTTTCTCTCGACAGCATACCCATATTTAAAAGGATTCGATCCTGTCAGGATGTAAATCTGATCGTCTCAATCGGGGGTGGCAAACCGGGTGTCAAAGAATGGATTTTATTCGTCGGCGACCCGGGCAACGTCCCAATCGGCTGCGGGGTTGCGGCGGTTGTGGCACCGCAATTGTACCCGTACTATCCCAAGCAGCTGCTGGGTATATTGGGCGGTATCAAAGGCGCCGCCGAATACGAGTCGGAATTGATTCATCATTATAAACAATTTGCTCATGTCGACACACCGGGCCTGCGTATGATGGGTCCGCAGACATTGGCGCACGTGGTTATCATGGCCTTTATCATCCTGGGCAACATTTCCTTTTTCGTGGCCCGCCGCAGGGGGAGAAGGCAATGAGCCGGACAATTATAATCATCCTTGCGGTAGTTTGCATTCTGTTTGCCGTAAGCTGGGTTGCCAAGTCCGCGACATACGCGACTCAGTACGACGATTATATCTTCCGGGGTTTTCTCGTAACGATGGCGGCCTTTCTGACGCTGGCGATTTTATCGTTTTTGTATAAAGACAATCCATTCTACAAATTCGCGGAGCACCTTTTTGTGGGGGTGTCCGCGGCGTACTGGATGTCGCTCGGTTTCTGGTCGACCATCGTCGGCAATTTAATCCCGCGACTTTCGACATCGCTATCGGCATTTTTCCAAATCCCCCACATCGAAGATGAATATGCACTGTATTTCCTGCCCGATAAAGTTTCGTATTTTATTCCGGTTATTTTGGGCGTCCTGCTGTTGATGCGTCTGTCCAGGAAAGCCGGATGGATTTCATCGTGGCCGCTGGCCTTTATCGTCGGAACTACCGCCGGACTTAACTTAGTACGGTATTTGCGTTCGGATTTCATTGAACAGGTGTCGTCCACATTTGTCCCGCTTCTGGTGGAGTGGCACGGCGTGGGGCGGTTTTTCGGCGATATAAATCTTAATGCGTACGGACAGCTGGTTACGATGTTGAGCAACTGGGTTATATTCATCGGGGTGCTGTGCGGCATAATCTATTTCTTTTTCTCGAAAGAACATAAGGGGCTTTTCGGAGGAGCGTCGAGGGTCGGTATTTGGGTGCTGATGATTACATTCGGTGCCTCGTTCGGCTACACCGTGATGGGACGTATTTCATTGTTGGTGGGCCGGCTGACTTTCCTGTTCCGAGACTGGTTGCAATTAATACATTAAACATAAATTCGCGAGGTGAACATGAAACTTAAGCTACCGATTGCCTTGCTTCTTCTGTGCCTTATCCTGGCCGTGAGCGGCCTTGCTCAAGGCACGGACGAAACCGGGGCGATGCCCGACTCGATGACGATAACGCCGCCCTCGCCGCCGTTAAACGTAAGCGGGGTCGACACCGACAATGATCATGGTCATTCCATCACATTGAGCTGGACACCTTCCGCCGATGATGGAGCCGGTCGAAATGACGTTGTCGGTTACAAGGTCTTCAGGTCTGAAAGTCCTGACGGGCCTTTCGAAGAAAGGGCCACGGTACCTGCCGGAAGCGATGGTAACATCGACGTCGGCGCCAAGGAAAAAGACGCTTCGGGCTATTTCCCTGACCACGTTAATTTTTATTATAAGGTCAGGGCGCTGACGGCGGACAGCCTGGTCTATTCCGATTCCGACGTCTTCGGACCGGTTTACTCTTACGGACAGTGGTTCAACACCGGTCGTATTCCGGTTCTGGCCTTTGTTGTCTTCTTTTTGGTTATCACGATATATTTCATTCAGAAGGCGAAGGGAGGAGCCGAACTGTTTGTCCGGCGTCTGGCGGGCATTGAAGCGGTCGATGAAGCCATTGGACGCGCCACCGAAATGGGCAAGCCCATTTTGTACGTCCTTGGTTTGGGCACTGCTGCCGATATCGCGACGATTGCATCATACACCATTCTCGGTCGGGTAGCGAAGAAAGTAGCCGAGTACCATACCGGTCTTATTGTTCCCTGCTATGACCCGATCGTGATGACCGTCGCCCAGGAGACGGTGAAAGCATCATACATGGACGCCGGTCGTCCTGATGCGTACTACGAAGACATGGTGTATTTCGTAACGCAGTCGCAGTTTGCTTATGTCGCCGCGGTCAATGGCACCATGTTGCGCGAACTCCCGGCCACCAATATTTACATGGGCAAGTTCTACGCCGAGTCTCTGATTTTGGCGGAGACCGGTGCCCTGGCGGGATCGATTCAGATTGCCGGGACCGATGAAATCGCGCAGATTCCGTTTTTCGTGGTCGCCTGCGACTACACGCTTATCGGCGAAGAGCTTTACGCCGCATCGGCGTACCTCGGCCGTGAACCCCTGCTTCTGGGATCTCTCAAGGCTCAGGATTACGCCAAGGCGGCCGCGATAATTATAGCAATCATCGGATTCATCCTGATGAATTTCGGGGTCGAGGGCTTTAAACACCTATTTTACGTAAGTAATTAGGGAGGAGTGAAGATATGAAACGACAAATTCCTTTGATGCTTGTCTTCGTATTCGGTATCTTCATGATCTTCCAGTACTTCGTACCTCATGAATCATCCGAGTGGATATACGAGTTTTTCCTCGACTGGATATACATCATCGGCATTTTCGCCCTTGCTTTGGGTATCTGGTCGCTGGTCCGCGTCTCGTTTGACAAGATCAAATATAAAAAACCCAACTGGCAATATTCGGTCATAACCCTGATAGGTCTGTCTTTGATGATCCTTTTCGGCTTCGATTACGGACGGCATTTCTTTTCCGCTCAGGGTTTATCGAACTATATGTTCCGGGCCTTCTTCGATTACATTTTAATCCCGATCCAGGCCACGATGTTTTCTCTATTGGCCTTTTTCATTGCATCGGCGGCCTACCGGGCGTTCCGGGCCCGGTCGCTTTTGGCGACTTTGCTGCTTATTTCGGCGTTGATCGTCATGCTGCGCTTCAATCCGTATTTCGGGATTGTCGGGGATTATATCGAAAAGACGGCCAGCTGGCTTTTGAACGTTCCCAATCTGGCGGCCAAACGCGCCATTATTATCGGCGTCGGACTGGGAATGGTGGCAACCGCCCTGAAAGTAATTCTCGGCATTGAACGCGCCTATCTGGGCAAGGATTGAGGAGGATGGAGCAATGAATATATTCGATCGCATGATGTCGCTCGATCGCCGCTGGGTCTTCCTCTTCGTAGCCCTTGTCTGTGTGATTACGTACTTGATCCCGTTTTCGATTAAGATCAGAGTCACACCCGAAGTGAAAAGTATATATGATAAAATAGAATCACTTCAGACAGGCGATTATATTTTGATAGCAATCGATTATGACCCCAATGCTCTTGCGGAACTGCACCCGATGACCTATGCCATCGCCGAGCAGGCTTTCCGCAAGAAGTTGAAGGTTATCTTCGTGACCCTGTCTCAAAACGGTCCGGGTATGGCCGACCAGGCCATTCGTGATATCTCGGATTCGCTTATGTTAGATAAAATCTATAACGGCGTTGAATATCCGCCGCGTAAGCTGGTCAACGGTAAGGACTATGCCTTCCTCGGATATAAACCGTACCCAGCCCTGGTTATCCTGGGCATGGGGCAGAATTTCCGTCTGCCGTTTCCGACTGACTATTACGGAACTCCACTCGACAGCATACCTATGATGAAAGGCATTTTGAATTACGATCAGATAAAATGTGTGGTCGATTTGGCGGCCGGCAGCGTTGCCGATATGTGGATTTCGTACGGACAAGGAAGGTACAATTTTCCGCTGGCGCTGGGTATGACCGGCGTTATGGGTGCCGACTATTATCCATATCTGAATTCCGGTCAGGTTTTTGGATTAATGGGCGGTTTGCTTGGTGCTGCGCAGTACGAGAAACTGGCCGATAATCCCGGCCCTGCTATCGACGGTATGAGGATTCAGCTTTACGCACATATCGTCATAATCCTTTTCATTCTGATGGGCAACATCGGCTTCCTCGTTTCCCGTCGGAAAAACCAGGTGTAAGGAGGTGAGTTTATAATGCAGGAAATGTCACTTGGAACATTCTTATGGACCACGCTGGGCGCCTTCTTAACACTGTGTATTTACTCGTTTCTCTATCGGGACAATCCGATGTATAAGCTCGCGGAACACCTGGTAGTGGGTGTTTCGGCAGGTTACTTCGTAATTATTTTATGGCACAACGGACTTCAGCCGAACCTGTTCGATCGTCTCAACGACGGTAATGTTTATCTGTTTTGGCTGAATTCCAGCAAGCCCTGGTATATTATTCCGGCCCTGCTGGGCGTAATGATGTGGACCCGTTTTTCGCGCAAATGGTCCTGGATCAGCCGCTGGCCGATTGCGCTTTACATGGGTATTGCGGCCGGTGTATCAGTACCGCTCGAAATGAAGAACCGCGTCAATGTCCAGATATATTCGTCTATGACCAATGTCGACTGGGGCAACTTCTTCGGCGGATCGCTGATTAATCCCGCCTCGGGATTATCGCAGCTTCTAATTTTCGCCGGGACTATTGCGGCGTTGTTCTATTTCTTCTTTTCCAAGGAGCATACCGGCGTCTTCAAAGGAGTCGCCCGGTTTGGTATTTGGATTCTGATGGTCGGCTTCGGTGCCTCGTTCGGTTATACCGTAATGGGTCGTATTTCCCTGTTTGTGCAACGTATTCAGTACGTCGGTGACTGGACCAAATCGGCCTGGTCGGCAAGCGGCGGAACATATCCCATCATCTGGTTTATAACAATTGGAATATTTGCTTTACTGGCGGTTTATGAATTCATCCAATTTATGGGCCGTCGAAAAAAAGAGGCATAGGTTGATTTAATTTAGAAAATATGGCCCCATTTTTTTAATGGGGCCTTTGTTTTTGTGTTAGCTAAAGGGCCAAAAGCACTTGGTTGAAAAAATGTGGATATGTCGGTAAATATTTGAGATGCAAAAGGTTACGCATTGTAATATTATGTGGTATGTTAACTTATTTGTGGATAACAACTTATTGGAAAATTTTTCGCTGAAAAGGCATTTTTCGCTTGACAAATACTTCGTTTCTCCGTATAACTAAAGAAGTTACGGAATACTCCAGTCAGGCCTTAAACTTTTTTAAGGGCGAAAACCTTTTACTGCTTAAAGAGAGGTGGGGGATGGCTAATACCTCAGATTCTGCCGGGAGTCAGAAAAAAAGTACTCGTGGCAGAAAAAAAGGATCAGGGAAGTTATCCACGCCTGAGGCACGGCGCGAATATCAGCGCCGATATTATCAGATGCATAAGGAGAAGGCCAAAGAATATCAAAGGCAGTATAATTTGACTCACAAGAAGAAGGCCCGTGGAGGGCGAGGTAAAGCCAATTTTTCCTGTCCCCGCGAAGTCGTCCGCATGACCTTCAACACATCTGATTTGATGCATTCTCCCGTGGAAAAAACCCTGAAAATGCTGGAGAAGATAGTTAGCGGAGAGCGAATGTTCACTATGTAAGGACTTCTTTGAGAAATTCGGGCGGTTGTCGATTGTTCGGCAGCCGCTTTTTTTATGGGTTTTGCCAGATTTCTCGGAACGAAAGGTCATCGAATTAAGTTATTTGTTGTATTATGATTAATGGAATGATATAATTTCGCAAAATAGCAAACTATTTCCATTGCAGGGAGGCAGAATGGTGCCAGCCAAGAAAAAAACCAAATCAGCATCGGCAAAAACTGCTTCGAAAAAAAAGACACCTGCGAAGAAGTCAACCGGGACCAAAGCGAAGCCTAAATCTAAAGTCTCTAAATCGAAAGCGACTCCGAAGAAAAAGGTAGTTGGCAAGAAGGCCACGCCTGCAAAAACGCGGCGAACCAAGCCGGCCGTCGCGAAGAAAACCTCTCGTTCCAGAAAGACGACGGCTAAAACGGCTTCGACCAAGGCCACCAAGTCTAAATCAGCCAAAACATTAACTAAAGGAAAGACATCAGAAGTGAGTACAGCAGCAAAGTCAAAATCAGCCAAAAGGATGACGCGCCAAAGTGTCAGCCAGGCGAAAACGTTCAAGCTCGAACATCCTGCATATTATTTCTTTGGCGGCGGCAAGGCCGATGGCAATGCCCAGATGCGCGATCTTCTTGGAGGCAAGGGTGCCGGTTTGGCCGAAATGAGTCTGGCCAAGATCCCGGTTCCGCCGGGCTTCACAATCACGACGGAAGTCTGCAAGATATATTATGAGAACGACCTGGCCATTCCCGATGACATCGACCGGGAATTGGAAACGTATATGGGCAGAATCGAAAAACTGGTCGGGTCCAAATTCGGCAACCCTGATGATCCTCTTCTGGTGTCGGTACGTTCCGGCGCAAAGTTTTCCATGCCCGGTATGATGGATACCGTCCTCAATCTCGGTCTGAATCCGGAGACACTTCAGGGTATGGCGGCCAAAACCGGCGATGAACGTTTCACGTACGATTTGTATCGCCGCTTCATTCAGATGTTCGGAAACGTCGTCCTGGGCATCGACAAAGACAAATTCGAAACAATAATTGATAAAAAGAAAAAAGACCGCAAAATCAAGCAGGATTCATCACTTCAGGTCGAAGATCTCAAAGACATAATCAAGAAATTCAAAGGCGTGGTAAGTCGCAAAACCGGTGAGGAATTCCCCGACGATCCATACGTCCAACTGCGTATGGCCCGGGATGCCGTCTTTCGGTCGTGGAATAATCCGCGCGCTATCAGCTATCGCCGTTTGAACAACATTCCCAGCGATCTGGGCACGGCCGTCAATATTCAGGCCATGGTGTACGGCAACATGGGCAACAATTCCGGGACGGGAGTCGGTTTCACTCGTAATCCCGCCGACGGCAAAAAAGAGTTTTATGGTGAGTACTTAATAAATGCCCAGGGTGAAGACGTTGTCGCCGGGATTCGTACCCCTCAGCCTATAGCACAATTAGGCCAAGAAATGCCGGCGGTTTACAAAAAGCTGAAGAAGATCACGGATCTTCTCGAACGCCATTATCGCGACGTCCAGGATTTCGAGTTCACCATTCAGGAAGGTGAACTGTATATGCTCCAGACGCGTACGGGTAAACGTACCGTCCAGGCGGCTATGAAAATCGCGGTCGATATGGTCAAAGAAAAGTTGATCACCAAAGAAGAAGCCATAATGCGTATCGACCCGTCGCAGCTCGATCATCTTCTGCATCCCCGGCTTGATCCGGCGGCGAAATACGATGTGATCGCCAAAGGTCTTCCGGCCTCGCCTGGCGCGGCCTCGGGGGCGGTTTATTTCAACGCCGAGGATGCCGTCAAGGGTACTAAGCACGGCCCGGTAATCCTGGTGCGTCAGGAAACCAACCCGGATGACATCGAAGGCATGCACGCCGCCGCCGGCATTTTGACTTCGCGCGGCGGGATGACCTCCCACGCCGCCGTCGTGGCACGCGGCATGGGTAAATGCTGTGTTGCCGGTTGTGAAGCGGCCCGCGTTAATGAATCTAAGAAACAGCTGCAGATCGGGCGACTGACCATCAAAGAAAAAGAAATCATTACTCTGAACGGTTCCACCGGTGAGGTTATTTTCGGCGAGGTTCCGACCATCGAGCCGGAGCTGTCCGGGGAATTCGCCGAATTTATGTCGTGGGCCGATGAAATAAGGGAACTTAAGGTTCGCACCAACGCCGATACACCGCACGACGCCGAGCAGGCCCTGAAGTACGGCGCCGAGGGAATCGGGTTGTGCCGTACCGAGCATATGTTCTTCGCCGAAGACCGTCTCCCGATAGTACAGGAGATGATTCTGGCCGATTCCACAGAGGAACGTCAACAGGCCCTGGATAAACTTCTTCCTTTTCAGAAGAAGGATTTCAAAGGACTGTTCTCCAAGATGCACGGGTATCCGGTGACGATCCGTACGCTCGATCCTCCTCTGCACGAATTCCTTCCCAACAAGCTGGATATCAAGCGGGAAATCGAAGAGCTGGATAAAGCCGACGAGCATTACGATGAAAATCTGGCCCGGAGAAAGAAAATTCTTCAGCGCATCGACGAGTTGAAAGAGGTTAATCCCATGCTCGGTCACCGGGGTTGCCGCCTCGGTATCGTATATCCGGAAATTACCGAGATGCAGGTTCGCGCCATTATGGAAGCCGCGTGCGAGATTTACCGCGACAAGAAAAAGGTCATTCCGGAGATTATGATACCTCTGGTCGGGCATATTAATGAGTTCAAGAACCAGAAAGAAATTGTCGAGCGTATCGCCAACGAAACGATCAATAAGTACAAAGTCAAGAATCTGGAATATATGATCGGTACCATGATCGAGATTCCTCGCGCCGCCCTTACGGCCGACGAGATCGCCGAAGAAGCGCAATTTTTCAGCTTTGGCACCAATGACTTGACGCAGATGGCGATGGGCTTTTCGCGCGACGACGCCGGTAAATTCCTGCGTTATTATGTCGAAAAGGAAATTCTCCCGGCGGACCCATTCATTTCGCTTGATCAAAAGGGCGTCGGCCAGCTCGTCGAGATGGGAACTCAGAAAGGCCGCAAAACCAATCCAAACCTGAAAGTCGGCATTTGCGGCGAGCACGGTGGTGATCCTTCGTCGATTGATTTCTGTCATCGGGTGGGTCTCGACTATGTATCGTGTTCCCCGTTCCGGGTTCCGATTGCGAGACTGGCGGCGGCCCAGGCAACTATCAACGCCAGAAAAAAAACCGCCGAACGCGACAAATAATTATTTTGCTATCAGTCATCAGGGCAGGAAGCAATCAAGCCTCCTGCCCTTAGTATTTGGGGGAGATATGTCTGAGATCACGACCGTCCTGTTCGACGTCGGCTGGCCTATCATCGACGAAACCGAAGCCCATGAAGGCTGGTACCAGTTCATAATCGACGCCGTCAAAAATAAAACCGGAAAGACAATCAGTAAAGATGACGTGCTTCGTGCACAGGACGAGGGCATCACATGTTATTCTCCTTCACTTTTTTCTTATGTCATCTGGCAGTTTGTACAACCCGACGAAACCGCTTTTGCAGAAATTAGAAAAGGGTTCGAGGAATATTATAAATCTTGTCCTTATCACATTCAGGATGGTGTCTTAGACGTCCTCGAAAAGCTGTCCGGTCGATTCAAATTGGGTATTGCTGCCAACCAACCGACCGATGTTTATGAATTTCTTGAGCAGCAAGGCGTGCTCAGGTATTTCAATTCGGCCATGGTTTCCGAGGAAATAGGTTTTTCAAAACCTGATATCAGGATGTTTGCAAAAGTGTTGGATAACCTCGGTTCCCGTTCGGACGAAGCGATCATGGTGGGGGACCGTCCCGACAATGATATAATCCCGGCGAAATTGCTGGGGATGAAAACGGTCTGGCTAAGGATCGGTCCGCATAAAGATCAAAAGCTGCGATTTCCCGCCGAAAAGCCGGATTATGTAATTGACAGAATCGATCAGGTTCCTGAAATCCCGGAAATCAAAGCCCGGCTGTCATAAATTTCCGCGGGCGAATTTCGCCAAAAACCATAAAGATTCTTTTAAACAATCCTTGCGTCGGAAAAGTATAAAAATAAGGACCCATTAAGATAAAGGTTGTCAAACGGGGCGTAATTATGTATCTTCGCCATTTGGGAAATAGGTAGAGAATTATAAGGAGTTGTGTCTATGGTCAAGTATTTTTGGCTTACCCTTTTCGCTTTGGTTATACTGGCCGGATGTGCCAAGGACATCGTTCTCGGCGGCAGTACGGACTTGGTCGGTGTCTATGATGCCTTTTTCTATTACACTGAAGATTACGGAAGCAGTACCGCGAAAACCATTAAAGTCAAATTAAACTGGAATTTTCTCAGTGAAAAAGCCTTCAACTATTCGGTCGATAATGAGGATCCCTTTACCGATCCCGATAATAGCGTGTGCGACGTTTCGTCCGGGGATTACAGCCGGACAACCGTTAATGATATAACTTTTTCCAAAGTGGTTGCCGGTGTCGGAAGCGTCTGCGACGACGTTTTCCTTTAAAACGGTTGCCGATACCATTGAGATCGAGCACTATTTGCCCGACCAGGCGCTTAATTTCCTCATAAAAATGGTAAAGATAACCCAATAGAGATACCGGATAGCGGGACTCGAGTTTTGGAATTACGTATCTCTGTAGAGGGTAGGATGATACGATGATTTCCGTTTTGAAAAAGTCATCTGTTGCAGCAACGATGGCTTTTTTATTGGTATCAGCTTTTTCATGCGGTGACGATAAAATGACGCTCCGTTCGGAGCCCGATCCTATGGCTGTTTATGACGCATATTTCTATTTTACCAAAGACTATGGCACGAGTACGGCCACTACCGTCAAG
>CAZMWI010000079.1:0-14450 GCA_964569945.1 uncultured Ignavibacteriaceae bacterium | reverse complement strand
GGATAAAACCTTTTCGGCCGAACCGCGGTCATTAGGATTTAAAAACTCGGTGGCCGTATTCACCGCCGACGGTGTATTGCCGGTCAGGATTTCCTTAAGCATCAAAAGCGATACCTGCCTGAGCGAGCTGTCGCTTTCGTCGGAAACCAGATCCAGAGCCTGTCCGAGAGAGCCCAGCGACAGGCGCGCCGCAAAACTGGCCCGGCTTTCCGGGATTTCATATTTGGTCGCAAGATAGCCTGCTATATCGTCCGTATTAAGCGGTTTGAACCTTATTTTCTGCGAGCGGGACTGTATAGTCGGCAACAGGTTATTGGGATCGACTGCAGTAAGGATTATCACCGTCTCCGGCGGCGGTTCTTCGATAAGTTTTAAAAGCGAATCGGCCGACGACGCCAGCATTTTTTCCATTTGATAAAAAACCAACACCCGGGTCATGTCTTCGGTCGGCTTGACCGACGTCTGCCGTTTGATTTCGCGGGCACATTCGATCGGTATGGTCAGCTGGCGGGTCGAGATTATGATCCTGTACGGCTCTTCCTTTTTTATATCGAGATACTCCCGAATCCGGTCGGGAATCTCTTTATCGCTTTTACGCGGCGGGAGCGGAACCGCGAAATACATTTCCTGAAACATCAGGTTGGCTATCGCCCGGCAATTGTGACATTTACCGCAGGCGTCAATTACCTGACCGTCATCGTCTTTGACCCGGTTTTCGCAGTTTAAAAGCGCCGCCAGAGCCAAAGCCATCGACCACTTCCCGACCCCATCGGGACCGTAAAACAGATAGGTCGAAGCGATCCGATTACGGTTGTACGAGTTCAGCAGTATTTTTTTGACCAGGTCCTGTCCGGGTATGTCACTTAAGCGATTCAATCTTAATCCATTCTACCGGGTCGACCGGCTCTCGTCCCCGGCGTAACTCATATTTTACCAGACCCGTCGAGGAGATACCGATAGTTTCCGATTTGTCCACGATCTGATTTTTCTCAACATAAAGGTCGCTTATTCCTGCTATGGTCGAATAATAGCCGTCTTCATGTTCAATAATCACGAAATTACCGTAACCGCGAAGATTCCCGACATAAGCAATAACCCCGGGAGCGGTCGCCATAACCCGTCCGCCTTTGGAGCCTTGGATTTTTATGCCGGGTGAGTAGGATTTAAGTTTCGTCAGCTGGTCGGTTTTCCATCCGAAATTGTCGGTAATCCTACCCTTAAACGGAGGCGTCAGTGCGCCTTTGTACGATGCAAAATTGCCGGTTTCATAATTGAACGTCGTCGCCCTCGGCCCGCGCTCTCTTTCCTCACGCTCTTTTTCAAGCCGTACTATCAGCTCTTCCATCTGCTTCGCCGCTTCGGACAGTGTCACCAGACGGTCGGCTTCGGTTTCTTTCTTCTGCCGTACCCGGCTCAGGTCTTTTTCACGGCTGGCCTTCTGTGATGATATAACTGTGTACTCCCGCTTCTTCTGCGAGGCGGCTTTGTCTACCCGGGATTTTTCATCGAGAAGTTCCGAATAATCGCTCTGAGCCTTCTGCAGCGATTGTTCGGTGTTGAACAGATTATCGCGGTCATAAACAGATAGTGCCTTTAGATATATTCGTTTCAACAGATAATCTTTTTCGACGGTGAGATCTTTCTTGAGACTGATATTGGGTTCCTGCGTCGCCGAATAATAATAAGTCAGGTTTTCGATATAATGGTCTTTGGTTGACTTAAACGAATTTTCGGAGTTCTCTAACTGATCTTTAGAATTGTCTATATCTTTTCGCAGTCCGGATAATTGATTATTGAGACGGTTCAGCACCGTTTTGTTCATATTGGCCTTTTGTTCGTAGTCGGATATTTCCTTTAAGACGCTTTTTTCGACACCGCGAAGTGAATCGAGATTCTTCTGCGTCCCCTCAATCTCTTTCTTGATTTGCTCCAGTTCTTTTTTCTGAGAGACGACATCGTGCGACTGACCAAATGCTGTTGTACCATAAATAACGCCGACGGCAACGATCAGGAATATTTTGATGAATTTAGAAATCATAGCTTATACCGAACGTTTGATACCGAGATAACCGCCCGCAACACCCATCAGCAGAGCGATCATGCACGAAATAAATATATCGTTGGTCGCCGGACGCAGGATCATGATGTCGCCAATCTGAATGCTACCCTGCAGGTACAGTGCAATTGCCCAGCTTATTCCGGCCGCAATCAGCGTATAAAAGAATCCCTCCAGCAAAAACGGCTGCATTATGATCGATATCCCCGCCCCGAGATATTTCAACTGGCGAAGCTCCTCCTGCCGCACTCGCACTGTCAGACGCGCCGCATGCACCACGTTCAACCCCGACGTAATCAAAATGACCATCCCCAGGACTATGGCCGTCCAGAACAACCATTTGATCGTCTTTTCCGTCTCGGCCAGCCAGTTACCGGGATAATGTATCTCCATAACCCCGTCGCGCGCACTCAGTCTGTCAGCGAAATTCTGCAAATTCTCCGAGGTAATGGCAGGTGCATTGAAATCTATCACCAGCGAGCGGGGCAGCGGATTATCGTCGAGCCCTTCGAGCAGGTCGCTGCCCATCAAATCCTGAAGCCTTAACCGTGCCGATTCTTTGGATATGTAGTCAATGTTCTTGACATCGGGATTGTCGAGAATCTCTCGCCGCAAAACCGTAATAGTCGAATCCGACAGAGATTCATCGAAAAAGACTTCCATATCAACCGTATCCATAAGACCATGAAAATACCCGTCGGCGGTCAGGAGAGCCATCCACGTCAGTTCCAGAAGCAGGAACAACAGCAGCAGGGACAACACCGCGCTGAGCGTGGCCAGCGGACGACGAAATACATTGGCCGCGAAAATTCGTATCGGGTACCAAAACTTGCTCATTTCAGCACCCCGTCGGACAAATGGTACTCCTTAGCTTCCGGAATAAACAGGCCGGTCTGACCCGAAGTCATAATCAGCATGGAATGCCCGCCGATAGCGAAGCTCTGCAGCGTTTTATTGACATGCTGAGCTGTCTCTTTATCCAGCCCGGCAAGTGGTTCATCTATCAAAAGCAGAGGCTGGTCGGCCACGACCGCCCGCGCCAGCATGACCATATTCTTCTGCCCCTGGCTCAAATCCCCGGCCAGGTCACCTTTCCAGCCCGCCAGCCCCAGCTGACCCATAACGCGAAGAGCCTTCTTTCGCTGAGACGTCGTCTTCTCCCCCCGAATTATGAGCGGCAGGATAATGTTTTCCATCACAGTCCGGCTGTCGATCAGCTGAAATATGCCGCCGACACCGCCGATCATCCGCCTCAGCCGGAAAATTTTGCCTTTGCTCGCTTTGCTTAATCCCTGGCCGAACAAATATATTTCGCCCACATCGGGAGCCTTATTGCCGACTATCATCTCGGCCAGCGACGTCTTCCCCGCCCCGGTCGATCCGACGATTATAGCCGTTCTGCCTTTATCCAGCGAGAATGACAGCTTGTCGAAAATAACGACTCCGGATGGATTCTTATACCCGATTTCTTCGAACTTTAATATGGTGCGGTCCTGATCCATGGCGAATTTCATATTCCCTTATACAATTGGGTCACAAAATACGTTAAAAGCCATTGTTATTCAACAAATATTAAAATCTCCACAGTCTTTGTGACTTTCGGCGGGAAAAATATCCTTGACTTTAGCCTGCCCTTGAGTAAGATTAAAATTCGTGAAGCCTGATTTCGATTACAATTTCAAAAGCCTTCTGACCGCTCCGGCCAAGGCGTTGAAAGCCAAGAAAATATTCGTCTGCTCGGTTGCCATTCTTCTGGCTCTCGCAGCTTACGACATATTCACGTACGCGGCATTCTTAATCGACGGCCAGTCGCTGACGACCACCCTCAACACGTATTGCGTCTTCCCTTTCGAAATCGCCGGGTTTTCGTCGATCATTTCGGTGATCCTGTACTACGTCGGGATTTTCTGTGCGGTGATTTTGGTCATGCTCGGAATGCTGGCGTGTACATCCTGCGATTTTGAGGAGCTTCGCGGCAACCCGTTTTTCTCGGCTTATGATTCGATCAAGTTCGCCGTCTCGCGCTCGCCGCAGCTTTTAATCTCAATTGTCGCGGTCGCCATGTTCATCGCCTTGATAATCCTGCTCGGCATACTGGTCGGGCTGGTCACACGGATTCCGGTCGCCGGTGAATTGCTTTACGCCATTTTCTTCCTGTTTCCGAACTTCATAATCGCGATATTCACGGTTCTTATAATATTCGTGTTTTTCGTCTCGTTTTTCATCATGCCGATAACCGTAGCGGCCGACCGCAACAAGGAATCGTTCAATTCGATACTGGAATCGTTTCTGACCATAACCCGCCACCCGTTTCGCTGGGGGCTGTACACGGCCTTCTCGCTCGTGGCCGCTAAGATATGCGGATTTATTTACGCATTCTTTTCATACAAGGCCGTGCAGTTGATCGAAGCCAGCGCGGCGGTCGGGGGTGGAGAAAAAATACACAAACTGATGGCTTCCGGGTTCGCTTCGCTTCCGCTCGAAAGCGACGCGGTTGGATTTATAACCAACATCTTTCCGACGGTGAACATCGGCTTTGACATATCGAATCTCGGGGCCGGCGGGACGCCCTCGGTCGCGGGATATATCCTCGGAGCCATGTTATTTTTAATATTCGTCTCGGTTCTCGGATACATGCTCTCGGTGGTGGCGACGTCGCAGGCTTATTCGTTCGCAATTATTAAGTACGTCCGCGACGGCCACAAAATCACCAATGAGGACTCCCTGTTCTATGAAGAAGAATGGGCCAACCCGCTGATCGACGAAGAAAACAAAACCGAAGAAGAAGTTTAGATACAAGATACTGACTCATGACTTTCTGGACATATTTCTGGCTTTTCGTACCACCCTTTGTGCTGGTTGCGATAAGCCTCGTTTTTTATTTAGTCACCGGTGAGAAGGGAACCAAATGAGCGCCATTCTGATCGGCTTCATTACGTACCTGTTCTTCCTCCTGATCATCGGCTTTCTGACCTTCCGCTTCAATAAAACAATCGCCGATTATGTCCTCGGCGGACGTAAACTCGGCGTATGGGTCGTGACCTTTTCCGAGCGCGCCTCCGGCGAATCGGCCTGGCTGATTCTCGGACTGCCCGGTGTCGTTTTCGCTTCGGGGTTGGCGGAAATATGGGTCGTGATAGGATGCACTTCGGGCATTCTTTTTTCGTGGATGTTCGTCGCCCGTAAGCTGCGCGATGAATCCGAAAGCAATTTCGCACTTACCATACCGGAGTTCTTTGAACACCGTTTCAACGATACAACTCGCACGATAAGAACGCTGTCAACTTTGATCATCGTATTCTTTTTCACATTCTACGTCTGCGCACAGTTTATCGGGGCGGGCAAAGTGCTTAATGTCACGTTTGGTATGTCACAGATGAATGGCATGATCCTCGGCGCGTGCATAATTTTGTTCTATACTGTCATGGGCGGTTTCCGGGCCGTAGCCTGGACGGATTTTCTTCAATCGCTGCTGATGGTTATAACTCTGGTCGTCCTGCCCATCACCGCCCTGATCGAACTGGGCGGCTGGGATAAGATTACGTCGGCCATTATCGCGCAGCATCCGGGACATCTGTCCGTCCTCGGCGGTGATCATGGAATGGTTGCCACGTTTTCGATCATTACCGGTCTGGCCTGGGGCCTCGGCTACATGGGTCAACCGCATCTTCTGGCGCGCTATATGGCCATTAATAAACCGGAGAAGCTACGCGAAGGCGCGGTCATCGGCATAAGCTGGGCGGTGCTGGCCTTCTGGGGAGCGATGTTTATCGGCCTGTTCGGCATCGTGATGTTCCAAAACGGTGTCATCACCGATCAGGAAAAAGTAATGCCGCTGATGGCCACAGAGCTTCTTCCCGGCTGGGTCGCCGGCATATTGATTTCCGGCGCCATCGCCGCCATGATGTCCACCGCGGACAGCCAGCTTTTGGTTACGACGTCGTCGGTCGCTGAAGATATCTACCGCAACTACATCGAACCCCACGCAACCGAGGAAAAACTGGTGACGGTATCGCGAATCGTAACCGTACTGGTCGGAATTGCCGCTTTCGTCATCGCCATTTACTGGCAGGAACTGGTTTTCAAAATGGTCGCTTTCGCCTGGTCCGGACTCGGTGCGGCTTTCGGCCCGGCTTTAATTCTAACCCTGTGGTGGCGCAAGACTACCCGCGAGGGTGTGCTGGCCGGGATGGTGGTCGGGACCATGACCGTCTTGATCTGGCGCTTCACCCCGCAGCTGCACGCCACCGTCTACGAACTGGCACCGGCCTTTTTCTTCGCGCTCGCCGCGGTCTGGCTGGTCAGTCTCGCAACTCAACCCAAAAAACAGGTAACAGCATGAATACTGAAATTATAATCATCGGCACCATACACATCGGCCGTGAGACGTCGCCACAATACGCCGACTTCCTGACTAACGCATTTGACAATATCAAACCCGATTTTATTCTGGCTGAAATCGCCGACTACGAACGCGAGGACAACCGTCTGGCCGACGTCAAACCGGAATACCCGGAAATCATATTCCCCTACGCCGAAAAGCAGAACGTTGAAGTTATCGGTGTCCTGCCCGATGAAGAACAGCGCAACAAAATGGAACAGGCCAAGGCCGCGGTCATGGCGCAGATCGAAAACAACCAGTGGATGCGCATGATCTGGGAATACGCCAGTCAGTGGGAGGACGTCGCCTATGGACGGATACTCGGCATGCTGGAAAATCCGGTTTCGATGGAGCGTTTGCAGATGCCCGAGATCGACGTGCTTCATTTCTCGGCCTGGTTCGATTCGCTGAGTAAGTACTTCCCGGAATATCTCGAACTCTGGAATCAGTGGAATGCGCTGATATTGGATAACGTGCAGGACGTCATCAAGGCCTACGGTGGCAAGCGGCTGGTTTTAACCATCGGCCAGGCGCATAAGTACTGGCTGACCGAAAAGCTCTCCGGCCAGAAAGACCTATCGGTGTACGATTTGATATCATATAAAAGTAAATAATCTTATGTAGGTCAGGAGCTGTACGCTCCTGACATCTTCAAATTATTATTCGAAAGAATATCATGCCTCAAATAGGCATGACCTACAAAGATGGATTCCCGCTTTCGCGAGAATGACATTGTACGGTGCAGGATTCGTGACCGGCAGAGCCCTCGTCTGCCGGTTGTTAGATCGTAATCTGATTACGAAGATGTCGGGTTTCTCGAAGACTCGGAACCCGACCTACTGGTGCTTACAACCCAAAAAGCCGATTACTTCTTCCCCGGATCGGGCATTTCTTCTTCAATACCCGCCAACCGCCGCGCCATCTCGACCTTCTTTTCGAGCTGACCCATCGCGTTGATCACCAGCTTGGCGCCGTCGGGTGAACCGCCGCCGTGCATACACCCGGGCACCCCGGCCCCGATCGTCGCCCACTCCACCAGACGTGCCGCACGGGCCCGCGTCTCGGCTTTGGAGCGCGCTTTCATGTACTTCTCGATCAGGTGGCCGTACTTGGTCGATTTGAAATCTTTGTACGACGGCATGCACCCGGTTTCGGCGATGCCTCCGGCGATGTCCTGCGCCAGCCGCGAGGTCTCGTATGGCAGCGTCGCCACGTGCACTTTGTTGACATTGGACAGGAGCATGTCGCTGACCCAGGCTCCCGACGGATGTTTGCGGCCCATCGCCGCCGCCGCGATACCCATACCGAACGTTGTCTCGTTGTTGATGTTCATCTGGACGATCTTGTCGCGAAATACTTTGGAGTTTAGGCCGTTGGCGCGCGCGGTGAGAATCGCCGCCCCGATCTTGACGTCGCCCTGTCCGGCGACACATCCGCCGATCGCCGCCCGGTATGTACTTATGAAGTACTGCACGGCTTTGAGAGCGAACTTGGTTTCGCCGGCCATGAAGACTCTTTCGTTGGGGATGAAGACGTCCTCGAACAACAGATACGCCTGCGTAATGCCGCCGTCTTTAACCGGGATGTCGAATCCTTCTTCACCATCTCGGGTATCACTGGGGTGACGCGTCTCGACTATGGTCAATCCCTCGGCGTCGCGCGGGATGACAAATGATACGGCATAATTTTCGTCCCCTTCTCCATAGCTGGTGCCGGGCAGAATGAATATCTCGTTGGAGGCCGCTACACCGCAGATCATGACTTTTGCGCCGCGCACGACTAAACCGTCATCGCGCTTTTCCACCACGCGCAGGTACATATCGGGATCGTCCTGCTCCGACGGTTTCTTGGTGCGGTCGCCTTTGGGGTCGGTCAAGGCTCCGGAGATCGTGATGTCGCGCGCCTGGGCGTCTTTCAGCCAGGCCAGAAGCCTTTGATGATAGTCGGTCCCGAACTCCTTGTCGATATCCCACGTGGCGCAGAACATGGCATTCATGGCCGTCCAACCGACACACCGCCCTCCGGTGCACGTCCCGGTCTTCTGGAACATGGTTCTCTTAAGGCGGCTGTTGGCGTACATATCCTGCGGTTCCTGTATGACCGAAAGATACCGGCTGACCGGTTCGCCGGTCAGGTGCGAGACGGTGGTGAAAACATCTTTCTGTTCGTCGTCGAGGGCGGCCTTGTAGATCTGCCCATGCCCCTCGACCGTGCTTTTTGTCGCCGGGTGAGTGGTGACGTCTTCTATGAGCTCGTCGAATTTGTAAATATTCGGACGCATCTTCTTAAGAGACGCTATATATTCTTCATATGTCCTGATGGCCATGACCGACTCCTCTTTATTAGATATACATTATTTTCGCTTTCGATTTGCAATATAATCAGCGTCGATTTGTTTTGCAAGAATATGCGGACCGCCCCGGGATTTCGTACAACAAAAAACCCCGACCCTGAAGCCGGGGTTTGAAATCTATACTATTTTACTGTGGATTTAAAATTATATAAAACGGTTTTGATCCGGAATGTTTATTCGGGCTGTTGGCCGGGTAGTTGTGGTTGACCGCAATCGTCACCTGGACCGTGTCGACCGACGATAAATCCACGTCGTCATCATGGCCGGTATCCAGCGCGCGGGACATGACAATATTCCACTTATGATTGATATCGTCGTACAACGAATAACTGTGGACATCCCAGCGACTGAGATCGGCGGTCGAGGTGTCGTGGAACATGGAATCGATCACGAAACCCGGGACTTCGTCACCGGCTGTGAAATTCGCTTGTACATATTGAACGGTGTCGTGAGTAAATAAAAAGTCACCGGTATAGGCTGCCAGATCAGAGTGTGTAAAGTAGGGAGAATGCTGGAAACTATTAAAATTATTTCTGTAAACCACGTCACTTCCGGCGGGATAGTCGAGGTCGGTTCCGGCGTCATCCCACCACCCGTCATCGTCCAGATAAGCCGGGGCGGTAGTAGCGGCGCGCCACATCCAGACGTCGGCGTTGCCGCCGCCGCTAGTATAATGTTCCCTGGTATCTCCGACGGCATGGCACATCGTCGCGCAGTCGGCTCTTTCGGTACCGTTATTGCCGGCGTCGAAAATCATGAAAAAGACGTCTTCACCTTCATTTTCCATTATGGACCAAGGTTGATCAGTTTGCTGCAAATACAGTCGTAATAGTCGTTGACTGGCGTTGCCATCGGTCCAACCGGCATAAATATAAAGCGTGTCATCCTTGACTATAGCTTTAAGGGTTGCGCTGGTATTGAAACCGATATTCGGGTCATAAAACCCCGAGCCGCTCGGGTAATCCCCAATAGGGACGGTGTACGATGTCACCGCGCTCCAGACATTCGAAATGGTCTTCATCATATCGGCGGGGATTGTAACCGACGTATTGGCCACGACATAGACGTCGCCCGCGGGTTGATCACTGGATGTGGAACTGTTGCTGCCACAACCCCATGCAAAAATGCCAGCCAATATTACGGCGATAATCGCTGATAACTTCATTATTCCTCCGGAATTTTGATACTACAAATAAACTTAAGCAAGAATCAGAGATAAGTCAATGCGGAAAAAACGGCTTACTTTACTTCCAGCTTCTTGATCACGACCATAGTGACGTCATCGAAGACGTGATCGGGCCGGGCGAATTCTTTGATAGCATTAAATATCGCCTGGTGAATTTCCCGGGCCTTAAATCCCGCGCTGGCTTTTAGCAGTTCATTCAGCCGCTTTTCACCGAATTGTTTTCCATCGGGTCCTTCGACTTCGGTGACACCGTCGGTGTACATAAGAATGATGTCACCGGGCCGTATCGAGATGGGTCTCTCCTCATATTCGGTGTCGTTCACCACCCCAAGGGCCAGGCCGCCTTCATCCAGCGTTTCGATAGTACCGCCCCGGCGAACGAGAATCGGCCGGTTGTGACCGCAGTTCGAAAATGTAAACACGTCGTTTTTGGAGTCGAGAACGCCATAGAAGGCAGTAACATAATTTTCACGCTCGAGCGATTCGTACATAAGGCCGTTGACCTTGCGGCAGATCGTGCGTATGGCATAGTTGTTTCGTATCTCGGCGATCAGTGAAGCGCGGAACGAGGCCATAATCAAAGCCGCAGGAATACCTTTGCCGGAAATATCGGCGATGGCAATTCCCATCTGACGGCTGACGATATGGATGAAATCATAATAGTCACCGCCGACCTCGCCCGAGGGAATATTAATACCAGAGATATCGTACCCCTCTATTTTCGGATCACTCTTGGGAATGAAACTCAGTTGTATATGTCGTGCGATGGACAATTGCTCTTCTAGTCGGCGGTTCTCGATCATTTTATCGTGCAGTTTGGCGCGCTCGATAGTCAAGGCCGCCTGACTCGCGAAGGCCCGCAAAAGTTCCAGGCTGCTTTTATCATAGGCATTAACCTTCGGCGATTCCAGGTTAATCACACCTATAACGCGGTCATCTATTTCAATCGGAGCCACCAGTTCCGACCTCGTATCGGGATCTCCGGCAAAATAACGGTCATCTTTCGTGACGTCGGCGACTATGACCGGGTCTCGATTTTCAGCCACCCAGCCAACCAGCCCCTGACCAACGCGCAACTGAATGTACTGATCGGCATTGGGGTGATAGCCCTGCGCGAAAACGGATGAAACTTCGCGCTTTTCTTCATTGATCAGAAATATGCTTATGGCGGAATAGTCGACGACCTTTTTAAGAGTATCGCAGATCATTTTTAAGGCTTCATCCAGGTTCAAAGTACTGGATAGTTTCTTCCCCACCTCATAAAGCAGTTTGCGTTCCATCGCTTCACGGCGGGCGTCGCGATAAAGATTGGCGTTGTCTATCCCAATCGCGAACTGATTGGCAAGGCCCATGAGCGTATCAAGGTCATTCTCGTCAAAGGCTCCCTCACTCTTATTCAAAGCTTCGACGACACCAATCAGATGTCCTCGCCCGATCAGCGGAGCGAGAATGGCCGACGTCGGCTCCATATCGATAAGTTCCTTCATGCGAGGCTGATAGCGGTCGTCGTTGACCAGATCGGAAATTATCTGAGGTTCATGGTGTTCGGCTACCCAACCAAGAAGCCCTTCACCCCGCGACATCTTGAAATACCGGAATTCCCCGGATTTCGCATTCAGATAGCGTGTTCCAAGATCGGGAGCCTTCTGGTCGATTCTGTAAACCAGCGCTGCCTCGGACCCGGTGGCCTGTATGGTCAGCTCGAGGACAAGGCGCATCAATTCCTCATAATCCAGTGTGGAATTGAGCATTCTCGCCGAATGCAGCAGCATTTTTTCCATTTTGCTTTGTTGGGCCATATGCTTCTCTTCGTAATTATGCCAAGTTATACGAGAACGCCAAAAAGTCAAGAGGCTCATATTGATATATGAGCCTCTGCCATCAAGAATGGGGCGATATTGTTAAAGCCAAAGGTTTCGATCGAGCGACCGGTAATGAATGGCCTCGGCAACATGACAAGAGTCGATATTCTCGACTCCTTCGAGATCGGCGATGGTTCGTGCAACTTTTAATATTCTGTCATAAGCACGAGCGGACAGACCCTGTGCCTTTATGGCCAGACTCAAGAGTGCTTTCGACTTTTCGCCGATGGCGCAATAGGCCCTGATGTCGCGGGACATCATATGGGCGTTACAGAATATTTTTTCCTCATTCTTGAATCTTTCCAGTTGCCGCTGACGGGCCAGATTGACTCGCTGCCTTATAATCTCGGATTTTTCTCCGCTGCTGCTTGATGACAATTCTTCGAACTTCACCGATGGCACATTTATATGAATGTCGATGCGATCCAGCAACGGGCCGGAAATGCGCGACATATATCGCTGTATGGCTCCCATAGTACATGTACATTCGTGGCTGTTATCGCCGAAATAGCCGCACGGGCACGGATTCATGGCTGCCGCGAGCATGAATCTCGCCGGGTACGTCAGAGTGGTCGTGGCCCGCGACAAGGTTACCTGGCCATCCTCCATCGGCTGGCGCATAACTTCGAGGGCGTCCTTATGAAATTCCGCTATTTCATCGAGGAAAAGCACTCCGTGATGAGCCAGCGATACTTCGCCCGGCTTGGGTATTCTTCCGCCGCCAATAAGCCCGGCATCGGAGACGGTGTGATGCGGCGAGCGGAAAGGTCGGGTGGCGATCAGGGCCATATTCTCCGGCAACAGACCGGCCACCGAATGAATTTTGGTGGTCTCCAGCGCCTCGGGAATGGTCATCTCCGGCAAAATCGTCGGAAGTCGTCGGGCCAGCATCGTTTTGCCCGATCCGGGGGGACCGATCATGATAATATTATGTCCACCGGCGGCGGATATTTCGAGGGCGCGTTTGGCCGATTCCTGGCCCTTGACATCGCAAAAATCAGTATCATATCTGCGGGAGGAATCGAATACGGACTTAATATCGAGTTTATAAGGAACGGCGGCGGTCGGGTCCTCCAGAAACTGCACCGTTTCTTTCAATGAGGCGACCGGAAAAACCGGAATGGTTTCGGCCATGGCCGCTTCGGGCGCATTTTCTTTAGGCACGATCAACCCTTTGATACCGCGAGTGCTGTCTATTGACATCGACATAGGCAATACGCCGGGCACCGGCCTCAAGGCACCGTCGAGCGAAAGTTCGCCCAGAAGGACATAATCATCGAAACGATCGCGAAGAATTTGCCCGGTAGCGGCCAAAATGCCCACCGCTATCGGCAAATCGAAAGCTGTCCCCTCTTTCCGGATATCCGCCGGAGCCAGATTAATGGTAACCTTTTTGGATGGAAAAATAAAATCGGAGTTTTTTATTGCGGCCGTTACGCGTTCCTTGGATTCCCTAACCGCTCCCTCGGGCAAACCAACCGTAATAAATGCCGGAAGTTGTTGCTGGATATCAGCTTCAACTTCAACTGAATATGCGTTTACACCCAGCGTTGCCGAAGAAATAACTTTGGCAAGCATTCATATCCCCCACCATTAGTTGTCAGGCCGTATCTGGTCGCCATATGGCGACCGGCATCCGGCGGATATATTTACAAAGCGCTCTCCGGCCGTCCCGAGCGACAATATAGTATAGGTGACTGACAGATGCTGTCAGTGGAATATCAGAAAAAATGAAAAAAATTTAATTAATAAAAAGCTCTATTTTGCGATAAATATCGGTATTGTCGGGTGGATATAAATTCATATCAAATTTGACGAAGACGAATTTGTTGCCATCGACATAATAATAATAAGTCTGTTCCGGATTCTCATCCGCGACACAAATATCACTGGACTGGCTTAATGTGTCTATTCGCAAAGAATCGGAGACAAGTTGCCAGGTGCAAACATAATCACAGAAATTCGGCTGGCCGGTCATGGTTGAATCGTTATCCATCAACAGGGTGTCAACGCTGCCCGACTCAAGGAATTGAAAGGTCATAGTATCGGTGTAAATCCTTTGATTGCCCGTAAAATCCCGGATTACGGTATAAGTGCCTTTATATACGCCGGGACCGAAAACCGGCTCATTCTTTTTATTATTTGTACAGGCAAAAGCCAATATCAACATGACCGCGATCGCCGCGGTAAAAAACCACTTTTTAAATATGGAATTCATGGCATCACTCCGCTATTTGAGATATGTGTTTTCTACAGCTGATTTAATCAATAGTTCCGTCCCATAAACCCGCTCTTACCAGCCTTATTAAAAAATGAACTTCCTGCTCGGGAATATCCTGCTCTATTTCTATTGTATCTGCCACTGTTTTAAATGAAAATGTCCCGCTTATCAAAGTGGCTGCGTCGCAGGCTCTAACGCCGGGAACCACATTCGAAAACGTGATATCATTAACGGTCGCCCGTCTGTATTCCCCGGACGAAACATCACAAATGCCGTTATCGGGGTCGGTAAAGGGATCATCATTATCGACAGAATAATTGAAATCCAAATCGCTTAAGAAATTCCAATTCAGTTTGGCTTTGACGGTTTTCGCTGTGTCTGTGCCATAATC
>CAZMWI010000078.1:0-14492 GCA_964569945.1 uncultured Ignavibacteriaceae bacterium | reverse complement strand
GCAGAAGTATTGCCGTGAGATGAAAAAACCGTTGAAGAACCTTTCGCGGGAAGCCGCTGCCCTGATGGAAAAGTACCACTGGCCGGGCAACGTCCGGGAGCTGGAAAATACCATCGAGCGGGCCATCATCCTGGCGGAAAGCAAAAGAGTAACGCCGGACCACCTGGCGATACGGCTTACCACGCCCGGAGAAATCAGGCTTCGCGAAGGAGCGGGACTGAAGGAAATAGGGGCACACGCCCAGAAGAGGGCCGAACGCGCGGCTATAATCAGGGTTTTGCAGCAGGTACGCGGCAACAAGCGGAAAGCGTCGGAGGCTTTGAAGATCGACTATACCACGCTTTTTGATAAAATCAAAAAGTACGAAATAGATACCAATGAGATCTGATTCCGGCACTTTCTTTTAGATATATATTTTATAATAGATTCGGGTCGCTTAATGGCGGCCCGTTTTTTTATATTCCAACCAGATCTTTGAGCCGTCTTATTTCGGTATGATTCAGATATCGCCAGCGGCCCACTTTAAGGCCGTCTATCCGCAGTCCGGCGAATTCCACCCGGGTCAGATATTTGACCGGTGTCCCCAATGCCTTGAACAACTGCTTGACTTCGTGCTTGTGGCCCTCTCTTAGAGTCACCTGCACGCAAGCCTGGGCGTTTTTTATGTATAGAAATTCAGCCTCGCCGTGGCCAATATGTCCGTCATTTAGTTTTATCCCGGCATTGATTTTATCGGCCATGTCGGTTGAGAAATGGCCGTTGATGACGGCGTGATAGACCTTCTTGACTTCGTACTTCGGATGGGCCAGACGGTAGGCCAGCTCGCCGTCGTTGGTCAATAAAAGTGCCCCCTGGGTATCATAATCGAGACGACCGACCGGGTACACGCGCCCCGGCACGCCGCGAGTAAAATAGGCAACCGTTTTGCGGCGGAAAGGATCGTGCAGCGTCGTAATAACCCGGGTGGGCTTGTTCAAAAGCACGTAAAATTTTTTGATTACCTGATTGACCTCGGTGCCGTCGACCTTGACAATGTCGTTTTCGGTATCGACGATTACACCCAGCTTTGTGACGGTTTCATCGTTGACCGTAACCCGACCCTTAGCGATTAGTGTCTCCGCCCCTCTCCGCGAAGTAACACCGCATTCCGAAAGATATTTATTGATTCTTATTTGCGGACTCATCCGTGAAGTTTTACGACCTCGTTATGGCGGGCATTATATCTATTTCCGTTTTCCAGTGCGTTTCCGGAATTCATTCTTCTTTAGCCCCGGCCAAATCGCTCGGAATTTCTTCTTCCTCGGTTTGGTCCCGGTCCTCGTTCAAATCGGATTCATCATCCGAGGAATCCTGATCGGGGTCAGATAGGGACTGTTTATCATCATATAATTCATCAGAGGTGTTTTCATCGTCGATTTCAACAATTTCGGATTCGGGATCATCACCGGATTTTATTTGATCAGAGGAGGCGGAGTTTTCGGCGGGAATATATACGCCCTCCTCATTTTCCTGCTCAGCTTCTTTGTCCTGTCCCTGATCTCCGGCATTTAGCTCAAGTTCAGGGGAATCTTTGATATTATCAGATTCTGCAGATTCTTCCGCTTCTTCCAATTCTTCAGGGCCTTTTTCAATAGTGAGCTTTTTGGATTTGTCGGTAGAGTAACGGCTCGCGAAAGGCCCGAGGGGCAGATTCTGTTGCGAGGAATCTTCATCCGAGGCTATTAATTCTTCGATTTCCGACATCTGCGGCAGATCGTTTAAAGTATTCAAATTGAAATATTTCAGGAATTCATCGGTCGTTTTATACAGCAAAGGCCGCCCGATAGTCTGGGCCCGCCCGGCCATCGTCACCAGCTTTCTTTCGAGCAAGGTGTGAATGGCCGAATCGGAGGCGACGCCCCGGATCATCTCGACGTCGATTTTGGTGACCGGCTGGCGATAGGCTATAATGGCCAGCGTCTCCAGGGCCGGTCGGGAAAGACGGACGTTGCGGCGGCGAGTGTGGAGTTCATCGACGAACGGGGAATATTCTTCGGTTATATAACATTGAAAGCCACCGGAAATCTGGCGGATGCGAAACGATGAATCGGTCTGCCGATATTTTTCGTTAAGCACTTCGACCGCACCGGTTACCTGGGTCGGAGTCATATCTTCAACCACCTCGGCGATTTTTCTGGCCGGAAGTGGTTCGGGTGACGACAGTATTAAAGCTTCGATAACCGACGTTCTATAATCGTTATTTAAATTTTCCATTTCCATCTTTCGATTTAAACGACACTTATCTGGTCTACGATTTCAGAATCGAGTTTGTCTTCGTCGAAACGGTCCCCCCGATACACGCGCACTTCGGAGAAGGGGAGAGACTGCCGGATCATGATACGATGAACCCGGGCGAGTTCAAGGATAGCCATGAAGGTCATGATGGCAACCAGCTTGCGCGGGACATCCATGAACAGCTCCTGGAACGCCACCGAATCTTTATCGGCCAGCACTTCTATGACTCGCCTTATCCGATCCTCGACGGTCAGTTCCTCGGGCTGTATTTCATAGAACTGGTCTTTGCCGATTCTCTCCAGGACGTCCCGGAAGGAAGTCAGCAGGTCATAGAGCGTTGTCGAATCGGAAAGAATGACTTTCGATTTACGGTTGCCGTCGACAGCCGGCGGCGTGAATATCCGCTCTTCCATGAGCCTTTTCTCGCGGAGGATTTCACTGGCCTCTTTGAATTTCTTGTACTCAAGTAAAGCTGCCACCAACTCCTGGCGCGGGTCGGCGTCTTCGAGATCATCGGCATCGCGGGGAAGAAGCAGCCTGGCCTTAATCCTAATCAGGGTCGCGGCCATAAGAATGTACTCGCCTGCCAATTCCAGGTTGAGACATTGCATCATCTCTACGTACTGCATGTACTGCTCGGTTATACGGGCAATGGGAATATCGTAAATGTCGATTTCGTCCTTACGTATCAGGTAGAGCAGCAGATCGAGCGGCCCCTGGAAGACTTCCAGATCGACTGAATAATTATCTTTCGGTGTATTCATCATCCGTGGTATTTCATTTTCATGGCGCTGCGTACCCGGTCCATAACTTCCGCGGCCCGGGTGCGGGCTTTGCCTGCGCCGGTTTTTAACACATCCCAGATATAGTCAGGTTTTTTTTCAAGTTCAACCCTTTTTTCTCGGATCGGGGCCAGGGCGGCGTTCATATTTTTCGCCAGCCTGGCTTTGCACTCAACGCACCCCAGTTCTCCGGTGCGACAGGGTGGTGCAATTTCGGTTTCGTGGGAAGGGGTATAAACCCGGTGCAGAGCATACACCGGACAAATTTCCGGACGGCCAGGATCGTTCCGGCGAAGCTTCTGGGGGTCGGTGAACATCTTTTTCAGACGGGTTGTCGTTTCTTCTTCGGAGGCCGCCAGCGAAATATGGTTATCAAGTGATTTGGACATCTTGCGATTGTCCAGGCCGGGGATAACCGGAATTTTGGTCAGCAAAACGCTCGGTTCGATAAAGGTCTGTCCATAGATGGCATTAAACCGTTTGGCGACGTCGGCCGCCAGCCAGATGTGTTTTTCCTGGTCTTTGCCAACCGGAACCTTGTCGGCGTTGTAAACGCAAATGTCGGCCGCCTGAAGAACCGGATACCCCAGAAAGCCGTAGCTGTCGAGCCCTTTATCTTCTTTCTTTTCGGCGTACGTAGGTAGACGAGTCAGGGTCGGGACGGTTATCAGCATAGAGAAAATTAGGTGTAGCTCGGCGTGTTCTTTGACATCAGACTGTATAAATATGCTGCAAATGTCGGGATCGAGGCCCCCGGCCAAATAATCGACGGCGACCTGGAATATACGTCCTTTGAGGACGTCGGTGTTTTCGTATTCGGCGGTCAGGGAGTGCCAGTCAACGATACAACAGTACATATTATAATCGTTCTGAAGGGCCACCCAGTTCTTGAGCGCGCCTTCATAATTGCCGATATGGAGTTCGCCGGTCGGCTGCATCCCTGATAAAATTGTCTCTTTGATTCCTGTGCTTACTTTCATTATATCCATCAATCCATGAAGAGATACGGTTTCCAGCGGTTGTCGCGGATGCCGACAAAGCGCTGTATATATGTAATATGATTGGGCCGTTTGGGGATGCGGTTGAGCTTCATGCCTGCTTTGGCCGGAGTTCTGTCACCTTTCTTATTATTACAAACCTCACAGGCGCAGACAAGATTTTCCCATGTATCGGTGCCACCCCGGTTTTTGGGAATGACGTGGTCGACGGTCATCGGGCCTTTGCGGGACCCGCAGTAACAGCAGGTGAAATCATCGCGGATAAGAATGTTCTTGCGCGACAACAGTATTTTCTTGTGCGGCGCCTTCACATAACGACCCAGACGCACGACCGAGGGCAGGTCGAAACTTGACAGGACCGACCGAATTTTTATGCCGTCCTGTTTTTCAATCAGTTCCGCTTTGCCCAGAAACATCAAAATAAAAGCGCGACGGGCCGAACAGACCGACATCGGCTCATAATTCTGATTTAAAACGAGGACGTTATGGCTAAGAACATTCATTGTTTGGCTGCCTGTTTGGTGGCTCAATCCTTGCTTAATCCAATAAAATTGGGGTTGAGCCTGTTAAAGTCAATATAATTTAACGTGCGCCGGCGTAACCTGCACCCATATTTTTTATCCCGGTGAAGGTTGTTTTGAACTCGTCGCTCTATTATCTTGGCCCCATGAAAAAAGCGCCGGCGTTCATATTATTAATCATCCTGTCATTGTGTATGGCGGGAGGGGTATGGGCAGAATTCGAGCGCGAATATCCTTTATATAAATATTACGGATTAACCGGGCAATTTCAACCGGAAATCGAAAAAGGTGTTCTGGCCGCGCGCACGAAACTGATTGGGATTCTCAGGGATTCGCTGGATTATAAGCCGAATATATATGTCGCCGGCAGTCGCAAGGAATTTGCTGAATTGACCGGTGAGGCTTTTCCGGATTGGGGAGCGGCGGCAGCGAAGCCGTTCCAGCACGAAATTATTTTCAAATCACCGGCTCATTTCAATATCGGCAAGCCGCTGGTGGAACTTGTCAAACACGAGTATGCCCACCTCGCCCTCGCGCACCGGGTAAACGGCCAGTGGGTTCCGCGGTGGATCGACGAAGGCGTGGCGATGTACACGTCGGCCGAATGGGGCTGGACCGACAACCTGGCTATGGCCCGGGCCGTGATCTTCAGGTCCGATTTGGCTTTGGACAAAATCGATGATCTGAACAGTTTCGGCGAAGGCAAAGCCCAAACTGCTTATGCCGAAAGCTATCTGGCGGTCAAATATCTTCTCGACCGGTACGGTGTTGGGCCGTTCAATATAATGCTGGATCAGCTTCGTCGACGGGCAACAGTCGATAAGGCCTTGACCGAAGCGATAGGAGCAACCTATATAGAATTTGAAGAAGAATTTCATAACTTCCTGACGGGGAGGTATAATTTGGTAAGCATTTTTACTGATACGTACTTTTTATGGATTTTCCTGGCGCTGGTGGTTATCATCGGTTTCGTTTTAAAGACCGTCAGGCGGCAGAAGTATTACAAGAAATGGGATGACGAGGAAAAGTACCGATCGGCCGATTTCGATTATGGTGATCCCGATAATCCGGAGCAGACAGACGATGAAGATAAGCCGTGGGCTTGAGTACTTCGCCGTCCGGGTCCTGACCGGTGCGGTCCAGATATTGCCGGGGCGGGTGGCCGACGGTATCGCCTTTATACTGGGGCGAATGTCGTACGCCGTTCTGACTTCACGCCGGAGAATCGCCCGGGAGAATCTTAGGCGGGCATTCGGTCCCGACAAAACCGATGGCGAAATCGAACGGATTATAAAAAACGTCTTTTTGAACACGGCTCGGACGCTGGTCGAGTTTTCGCGCCAGCCCATATACACACCCGAGAAAATCCTTTCCTGGACCGAGTGCGAAGGCAAGGAGCATATTGACAAGGTCGTGAGTGAAGGCAAGGGCGCCATGCTTATCACAGGCCATTTCGGCAACTGGGAGCTACTTGGAGGCTGGGCCGTGGCGTGCGGTTATCCTATCGATTTCCTGGTTGGTCAGCAACACAACAAAAACGTCGATGAGTTGTTGATATCGTTCCGGAGGTCGCTGGGGGTCGGGATCATTCCGATCGGGATGGCCGCTCGCGGGGTCATCAAGGCGCTTAAGGCCAACCGTTTTGTGGCGGTGGTGTCGGACCAGCACGCCCCGCTGGGGGGAGTCAAGGTCCAGTTTTTCGGACGCCCGGCGGCAACACCGAAAGGCCCGGCGGCGTTCGCGGTTAAGGTCGATTGCCCGATATTGTTCGGGGTGTACTTAAGGGCCGGCTATAATAAGCACAAGGCTATCATCTTCCCGGCCATCTATCCTCCGCATACAGGCGATTCCGAAAAAGACATACAGATTATGACCCAGGCCTATACATCGTACCTCGAACAGGCCGTTCGAAAATATCCCGATCAGTGGTTGTGGACCCACCGCCGTTGGAAAATCGACTAGGAGGGGAGGCATGTCAGAATATATAATTCGAGCGCCTAATCATCTCGGTGACTGCATCATGGCTCTGGCATCGTTTCAGGCCCTGCCGGAAACCATAGAGTACTCGTTATTGGCCCCGGATTGGGCAGAACCGCTGTATCATAATCTGCCGGGAGCGAAATTCTGTCCGATTCCAGCCGGATCGCTGCACGGTCTGGAAGCAATTTCCAATCAGCGTGAAATGATTAAAGGCATAGAGGCCGATGCCGGTCTGCTTCTGACACCATCGTTTTCTTCGGCTTTGATTTTCAACCTGGCCGGTGTTAAAAGACGTTGCGGTTTTGCGACCGATTGCCGGGGCATGCTCTTGACTGATCCGGTTAACATTAAACCGGTTCCGATTCATCGAGCGGACAGGTACCGATTTCTGATGGAAGGATTTTTTAATGCAAAGCTGCAGACAGATATGCCCCGAATCTCAATATCACCGCAAAGCGAATCCAGTGCAAATAAACTGCTGGATCAATATGGGATTCAAGCCCAAATCCGTTTTGTCGCTATCGCCGCACAGGCCGTAGCTGAGTCGCGGAGGTGGGGTTCGCGCAATTATGCCTCTCTGGCCGGAAGATTGACAGCGGAATCCGGATTGAAAGTCGTCGTTCTCGGAACCGAAGCCGAGAGTGCAGCCGGAGAAGAGATTAAGAATGGCCGGGAAGACATTGTCAATCTATGCGGGACAACAAATATTGAAACCGCTGCGGGCGTCCTGTCGAAAGCTTTGTTGTTTATCGGCAATGATTCCGGACTGGCGCATTTGGCCGGTGCGGTCGGTATTCCGCTGGTTGTACTATCGGGGGCGGATAATCCGGCTGAAACGTCGCCGCTGGCGTCAAAAAAAACAGTAATCATAAAAAATGAATTGGAGTGTATCTCGTGTGTCAAAAATAAATGTCTGTTAGCGGGGGAAAGACACATGCAGTGCATGAAACAGATTACGATCGATGATGTCTTGCATGCGGCGGGAGAATATCTGGCATGACAATGATAAGGATCGGTGTTATCGGGACAATAAATAAAGATTCGGTTACACTGGCCGACGGGACCCGGTACCAGGGCTGGGGTGGCCTGCTATATAATTTAATCGTGCTGTCATCGAACCTGCCAAAAAATTCCGACATTTTCCCGGCCTGCAACGTCGGGCAGGACAGTTACGATGAGTTAATGAAGATTCTGCGGAATATTCCGGGCGTACGAACCGATCTGGTTCATCGCGTCCCGGAAAAGAACAATCGCTGTCATCTTGTCTATCACGACGATGAATCGAAATCAGAGGTCCTCGAAGGAGGCGTCCCACCGCTCGGGTTTGATGATGTGAAGGGGGTGCTGGAATGTGATGCCGTCCTGCTGAATTTCATTTCAGGTAATGACATTGACCTGAAGGCGCTGGGCAAGTTTCGTACTCAATTCGGTGGGTTTCTGTACACTGACATACATTCGTACACGCTGGGGAAAAAGGAAGATGGCCAAAGGTACTTGCGGGTCCCGCCCGACTGGCCGACTGTAGTGGAATACAGCGATATGATTCAGATGAACCGCGAAGAGCTGGGACTGTTGAGCAGATCGGATATCGGCGGACTGAGAGATCAGGAGTCTTTGAAAAATGAAATCTCAGCTTTCGTCACCAAATTAAATGAAGCCGGAGTCAATATTGAAGGAAAACTGCTTATAATAACCGACAGCAGCCGGGGAAGCTATCTCTACTATTTGGGCAAGAAAGAGCCGGAACTGCATTTTTACGGAGTCAAAGGCAGGGCGGTAAGCGGCGACACGACGGGTTGCGGTGATTGTTTCGGGGCCGGCTTCCTGGCCGAGTTTATTTCGTCCGCCAACTTATCCAAAGCGGCAGAGGCCGGCAATGAAGCTGCGCGGAAACGCATTCTCAAGAAATATCAGATTGTGTAACCATAAGAAAGAAAGTGCCTTGCGGCATTATTCCTCAATTCCTCATGTTAATTCCGGCAATTATTGCTTGACCCCTGAAAACCGCACCGTATATTATGTGTGCAGCGGATGGACTTCTTGATGTAATTTCGTTTAATCAACTCGCTTTTAAAAACTGAATACAAAACAAAATCGACGCTTAAACTGTGTCAAAAATTGACTAAGCAAATGCGATTCGGGGAGTTGTCGATACTGGAGAAGCAAACATATTCTTCCGGCCGGGGCGTTACGGCGCGAACGGATTCGCTAAGCCTTGATTTAATCGGAATCTGTACGGCAAATTTGGCGCTTGAACCGGAAACAGTATCCTGAACATTCATAATCCCCGAATCGCTTTGATTATAACCGCTTTTATACATTGTTGAACTTTTCTACTGACACTCAGAATCTTTTAATTTTGGGAGGTTACTTAATGAAGAGAGCGCGAATTACCGTTGGTGCGCTGGTGGCGTTATGTCTGCTGGTGATGCCGGCCGCGGCCGACTGGGTCGATGCCGACGGTCACAAGATGCATTTCCCGCAGCACCCCGATCCGTTCGGTTGGGACGTCAATGCCACGACGACCATGATAGGGGATGATTGGATGTGCAGTGAAACCGGTGCAGTCACCGATATTCATTTCTGGGGTTCCTGGCGGGATAATATGCAAGGTCCATTGTCGGGATTTCACCTCGCGATTTATAGCGATATCCCGGCCGATCCGCCGGTTATTCCCCACAGCATGCCTGGCCAGTTGCTTTGGGATTATGTAATCCCGATTCAGGATGTCATTGTTCAGCCCATGCCGGTATCACCGCAGGGGTGGTATAGCCCCTCCGACCAAATAGCCTTCCCCGAAAATCACATTGAATGGTTTCAGTACAATGTGTTTTTGCCGGAGCAATTGTGGTTTATGCAGGAAGAGGGAACGATTTACTGGCTGGTAATACAAGCGGACGTGGAGACACCGGATTTTGCCTGGGGCTGGAAAACGACTATCGATCCATGGAATGATGATGCATGCTGGACTTTTGGTGTAGGTGCGGAATGGATTGATATGTATCTTCCTATGGAATTCACGGAATCATTGAATCTGGCCTTTGTCATTACGGGTCAGCCCGCCGAGCCGACCGGGGCCTGTTGCTATAATCCGACCGGAGGCAGTCTGAGCGATTGTATCCAGACCACCGCGGCTCTTTGTGCCAGTCAGTACGGCGGTTCTTATCAGGGCGATGGAACAGTCTGTGGCGGAACCGAGGCGTGCTGCATGCCAGACGGAACCTGTTTGAACGCCGATGCCCTTTGTTGTGTCAATGAATTGGGCGGGACGCCCCAGGGGCCGGGCACGTCGTGCGGACAATTTGAGGCCTGCTGTATGCCCGATGGCAGTTGTGTTGATATGGATCCGCTGTGTTGCGCAGATCAGGGCGGTACTCCGCAAGGCGCGGGAACGATGTGCGGCCCCGCCGAGGCTTGTTGTCTGCCCGACGGCACTTGCGCCGACCTCGACCCGCTATGCTGCATTGACCAGGGTGGCACGCCGCAAGGCCAGGGAACCGTATGTTCGGCACCGCAAGCATGCTGTCTTAATGATGGTACTGGTGGCTGTATTATGGTCGATCCGCTGTGCTGTGATGAAATGGGTGGATCAGTTTCGACCACATCCCCTGTTTGTCTTGGTGATAACGACGGCGACGGTTTCGACGACGCTTGTTATCAAAAACCGTGGGAACCGGGCGATCCGCACAAGATGCACTTCCCGCAGCTGCCCGATCCACTCGGCTGGGATGTGAACGCAACTCATCCGTTCCTGCTGGCCGATGACTGGCGCTGTTCGGCGAGCGGACCGGTAACGGATTTCCATTTCTGGGGATCGTGGAACAATGATGCCGTTGGTTCTATCGGGGCCTTTTTAATCAGGATCTACAGCGATATTCCGGCCGACCCGCCTCAAACTCCATACAGTATGCCCGGCGATCTGCTCTGGGAATTCATAATTGCGTACCCCGAAGTCCTTACGGTGGAGATGGATCCGTCGCCACAGGGCTGGTACGATCCTCAATCGGGCCAATTCTTCCCCGATAATCACCTGAGGTACTTCCAGTACAACGTATTCCTTCCGGACGGGCTTGAGCCGTTCTTACAATCGCAGGGTGAGATTTATTGGCTGTGTATCAGTGCCTTCATCGATGACCCCGCTGCACATCAATGGGGCTGGAAAACGTCGTTAGAGAGCTATAATGACGATGCCGTCAATGGAATCGACGATCCGCCGTTTTTCTGGGAGGATATGTACTATCCGCCTGATTTCGAACGCTCGCTCGACCTGGCTTTCGTGATTACGGGAGAAAACGCTTGTGATTGTATTCCCGGTGATGCCAACAATGACACGACGTTCAACCTGATCGATATCCTGTACACAATCGATTATATTTATGGCACGCCGCCGGGACCGGCGCCTATTCCGTACGATACCTGTTCGGGTGACGCCAACTGCGATTGTGCGGTAAATCTGGTGGATATATTGTATTTGATCGCGTACAAGTACAATACTCCTCCGGGAGATCCGCCGTGCTCGTGTGACGACTGGGTTACCGCCTGCGGCCTTCCGCTGAGGAAGTAGAATAATAAAACCACTAATTGCCTTTTCCGGCCCGCCCAATAGGGCGGGCCGATTTATTTGGCAAATTTTTATCGGCTATGTGCTTGCCTGGGCAGTGAAAGTCATTGAGCAACAATTGCTTGTGGCCGCGTCGCGAATTTCGACGATTTTTTGAATTTTATCCCCGATTCCAGGTAAATATATAAGAATAAAAACTTGACATATTAACCCATTATGATATTATATATATATCAAAATGATATCAAAAGGAGAGTGGAGATGATGAAAGAAAGAGCAAGAAAAGTGGGTTCGGGCTGGGGAACGCTGTTTGTTCTTTTGTTTACCCTGATCGTCGGTATTCTCGCGGTGATCTTTCTGGTTCCGGTCATCAAAATCGTGGCCGGTATCTGGCTGCTGATTAACCTGTTTTTGTTTACCGGATTGTTTTTCATCAACCCCAATGAGGCACGCGTCATGCAGTTGTTTGGGAAGTATGTCGGGACGTGCCGGGAAGAGGGCTTGCGCTGGGCCAACCCGTTTTATACCAAGAAAAGATTATCGCTCAGGATTCGCAATTTCGAGACGGGTCGTATGAAGGTCAACGACATCGACGGTAACCCGATTGAAATCGCTACCATCGTAGTCTGGAAAGTGGTCGATACGGCCGAAGCAAGCTTCCAGGTCGACAACTATGAGCAGTTCGTAAAAATCCAGAGCGAAGCCGCCGTCCGCAATTTGGCTACCCATCATCCGTACGATACGCACGTCGACGGCCGTCTGTCGCTTCGCGGAGATACGCAGGCTATTTCGGAGCAGCTTAAGGGTGAAATTCAGGAGCGCCTGGATCAGGCCGGGGTGGATGTTATCGAGGCCCGCCTCAGCCACCTGGCATATTCGCCGGAAATCGCGGAAGCCATGTTGCGCCGCCAGCAGGCCGGGGCGATTGTTGCGGCCCGTCAGTTGATAGTCGAAGGTGCGGTAGGTATGGTCGAGATGGCGCTGGATCAACTTAAGGAAAAACAAATTATCGAACTGGATTCGGAGCGCAAAGCCGCGATGGTTTCCAACCTGCTGGTTGTACTGTGCGGCGAAACTTCGACCCAGCCGGTGATAAACACGGGGACATTGTACCAATAGTCGTGGGACAGAAGAAGTCATTCCTGCTTCGTGTGGACCCCGAACTGCTGAAACTTCTGCAGCGGTGGGCCGATGACGAACTGCGCTCGCTGAACGGGCAGATTGAATTTCTTCTGCGCAAAGCCCTTCGCGACAGCGGTCGGGGAAAGAAAGAAAAGAAGTAGTGCATAAGGCCGGAGCTTCAGTCTCCGGCCTTGATTCATCAATTGAAATCCCGCTTATCTAACGAATAAAGCCGGAAATAATTGCAAGCACTGCGCCGATCCCGAATAAAGTCCAGGCAACAGAATAGTACAAAAATCCGGCACTGCTTTTAAAGAACATACGACGTTTGTACACGATAAACTTCGCGGACGGCGGCAAATCGGATAATTGTACTTTATAATCACGTTGATAGGTTGACATAATCCAGAGTACGAAACTGATAAACCATAAAATCAACTGAGTGGTGCTTAGAATATGCGGCAGTATCATGATAATAACCCCTCCAAAATTATTGCCTTGTTAAGGCAATTCGAAATAGCGACTCTATTAACTATAAATTAATCTGGCCCGATCGTAATTGTCAATTAAAATCCTGCCGGCGTCAGCTGTGCGATCTGAATGCATATATTCTCGGTGTTTTTTACCCCCACGCGGCCGTGCTCGCCCCAAGCCCAATACAAATAATAGCTTCCACCAACAGCCATATTGCATTCGCGCTTTACTTTACCGTAACGACGATATCGCCTTCGGATTCAACAACCACCGGCGTTGCGGGACACTTTTCGCAAAATTCGTAGGTCAAAATATAATACCCCCCAGTTTTATGACCGTTTCTTACGGCTGGCCATAGCCAGCTGTTTCTTAAAGCTTCTTTCACTGCGAGGGCAAATCCAAAACCGGCCGGGTCCTCGTCGATAATGTCGATTTTCCTAATAAATCCCTTCTCCGTAACAGAAAATCCCAGTTTCACAATGGCATCGCAGGCATAATGAAGGCCGCCAGGATATTGGGGTTTTACAAAATTGATCATTAAGGGATGATTTTCGCCTGGGGCATTTACATAGCGATCGGATAAAAAAGACTCAATCGAATATTCCTGCAAAAAAGTATGTTTGTTCGGAATCGGCCAGGCGTCCGAAGTATCCCCGGATTCGAGGGCCAGATACAGGTCTCCGCCTGAATTGCCGTAATAGCCGCCGGGGATTATAAAGTCGTCCTTATCTATAGCAGAATAATCGAGGCCGTGAGAGTCGTGATGATAATTATCTATATTGTATCCATTGCCGGCGACCGCATCAATGAGGACGCCAGACCGCGACCGGATATGCGTTGAACTGCCGCTGTTTTGTGGTGCATTGTCGCCGGTTAAAGGAAAGGATTCCAATAATTTGATGTCATGCAAATCAATAGTGACGTAAGATTCCTGAAATGCAAACATCAGCAATATCGCGATGACCGCTATTAAAAGCGACACCGCTTGTCCCAGCAGCAAATTGCGCTGATAGGTCGTTTTAAGTCGGTTTAATCGCATATTAATTTAATCTTTGGGCCAGCCCGATTTGTCTCCAATATCGATTAATCAATAAGTATAGACCAGGGTTATTATCAATTATTATATCAAAATAGTATTAATCAAATGCCGTGCCGAATATGCACATGATAAATAAAGAACTTGCAAGTCATTATCAATAAATGCTATGCTCACGAAATCAAAATGGTCGAGCTGACAGGTGACGAGACGGTTATCTCGTAATTTACGAAGTCTAATGAATTTCAGTTCGTAATTTACGAGGCATGGGAATGTTATTTTTTTATACGTAGCTCGCTTGTACTAACAATTTTAGGAATTTATTTGAATTCCGGAATTAATTTCGGTATATTAATTTTATCATTTTAAGGAGGGCGTTCATGAAAATGAATCCATTGCTACCCGTAGCGCTGCTTTCGATAATTTTCTTTTCGACCGGTATGGCCGAAGAAGGACTTGTAATCAGGAGCAAAATGAATTGCGATTTTATGGGTATGGGTGGGGAAACAAGTCAAATAGTGGACTTTATGACAGACAATAAGACCCGCAATGAATGTGCATCGGAACCATACGGAATATCCCGATTTGATCCTGAATCCAATGCCGAAAATACGATTACCATAGAAGATTATCGTAGCCAGACCGCCTGGAATATTGATTGGTTAACCAAAACTTATGTTATAGCCGATTTGAGTCCAGCGCCTGATGATTCCCAAGGGCCGATTGATACGGGGTTTGTGTCGT
>CAZMWI010000077.1:0-14529 GCA_964569945.1 uncultured Ignavibacteriaceae bacterium | reverse complement strand
GAACGATTTTGACCTGAAAGACATTTTGGCCTCCAAAAATGGTCGGTGGCGATGAGGGTAAAATTGTGTTCCATCATTAAATATACAATGTGTCTCTATTTTGTCAACTACTACAATCAATTACGAATCATATATGATATTGAATAGTATAGATTTAGAAGAACGGCGCATTTGTTTTAACCGGGACGACGGGTTTAATCTGCCGAGGATTGCGAAGAACCCATAAGGCGGCTGATCACGCTGAGCTCCGGAATCTGTTCCATAATAATTTTGAAGAGCACGAGAAGTGGAACCGACAAAAACATACCCCAGATGCCCCAGACATAGCCCCAGAACACGAGGCCGAATATAACAGTCAACGTATTAAGCCGCAGGCGGTTACCCATAATGATCGGCTCGATAACATTGCCCATGACGTTTTGGACGGCAACCAGGCAAATAAGCAGCAGAATCATTATCTTGGCCGAATCGAACTGAATTACCGCCATCAAGAGCGGCGGGACAACGGCTATAATGGATCCGATAGTCGGGATGAAATTCAAAATGAAAGCCAGCAGTCCCCAGAAAAAGGCGAACTTAATTCCGAATATCATGCAGATGACAGCGGTCAATAGCCCTGTGATTATGCTTATCGCCGTCTTGATTTTCATATAAGAAATTATCGACTGCTGGACTCTTTCATAATTCTGGACAAAGCGGCTCTTCATATTGTTGCCGCTGACATACTCCAGAAATGATTTGTACCGCGGCATGCTGGCCAGCAGCGCGACATAATACAGCACGAATATGAAAAACGATCCGGTGAAATCGCCGATGGTACTGGCGGTCTGACCGATCAGCGATGAAATCGTGCCGGGATTCAATTGCGACGTTATAAATTCAAAATTGAAGCTGGTCTTGAAATATTTCTGGGTAACGGTGTCAATCCAGGAAAAAACGGAGTCGAGCTTTAGATTCAGTCGCCCCAGGAGGTAGCCCTGTTGTGAACTGATTTCCTGGCCGGTTTGCCACGCAATCTGGAAAATTAAAAACAGAATGAGCAGGGTCACGATGGCGATTATCGGCAGAATGAGCCAGTTGGGGAATTTCTTCCTTTTCAAATAAAGAGCGAACGGCTGAAACAGGCTGGCGCAAAGAAAAGCCAGAACCAGCGGTATAAGCAGCGATGACAGCAGGGAAATAAGATATATTGTCAGGGCGAAAAAGAAAAAGATCAGTATGCTTTTAGTCGTTTTGTCTTCGAGAATATCCGTCATGCTTTCTTTCCGATGAATAAAACCAACATTGCCATAATTTCCGGAAAATCGTCGGTCAAGTAAAGAAAGAAATTTAATAATCGTCCCATTTCACGGCTTATTTCGCGATGAGCCAAAAAAATAGCGGTGCAGGGACTTGAACCTTTATTACATTTTTCGATCCCGATTGAGATTCGATATCCTATTGCCTTTGATGAATATTAGGAAACGTCCTAATAAATGAAGTTCTTTTGGATTTGTATAAACCTTCTGTTCTGTAATAATTGAATAATCCAAAAAGCGTCCGGCTTGCTGATAAAAAATCTTATAGCCTTTGGCGGAGCATGTGTAAAGTCGAAGACGCAGGGGGCATCGACCTCACAACTCACATTGTGGCACAAGGATTTACACCCCATTGGGCCAAAATGTGACCGTTTTCAGACGGCATCGGATACTCCTCAGGGATTACTTTTCGGCTGTCCGTCTTGCTTGGCTTGTTTCTCTTGCTTTTCTTGCTCTTTCAAAACGTCTTTGCTTTTCTTCTGCTTCTTGCTTTTATGCTTGTCCTTTTTTCCGCCTTTGTCACCCATAGCAGGTTTCCTTTCTACAAATATGCCATTGCGCGATCATCGCGATTTCGATATAATAAAAGCCAGCGATTCTTTCAACGAACCGTCTGGTATGCCGGGTGCCTCCCAGGGAACAACTTATCAAGTCCTAACGCTCAGTCGGCTCATTTCACTTCGTATCCAGGATTATCGGCAAACCGTCTTTTCCCGCGCCGATAACAATCACTTTGGCGTTCGGTGAAGTTGCAAGCTTTTCTGTCGCCTCAATTCCTTTCCAGCGCAGCAATTGTTCGCTAATACCTGCGGCGACAATTGTCTGGAAATCAGCAATGCCTTTTGCCTCTATTCGTTTACGGTCAGCTTCCTGTTTTTCTTTTGTCAGAATGAATTCCATTCTCTGGCTCTCCTGGTCCGCTTTCTGCTTTTGTTCAATCGCTTCGGTAAGCTGAACCGGCAGCGCGACATTACGGAGCGGGGTAGTTTCAATAATTACTCCGCGAGGCGCGACTGTTCTGGCAAGTTCTTCTTGGATCGTCATACCAAGCTGGTCCCGTTCAGTTGAATAAAGGGCACTAGCCTGAAAGCTTGCGGTGACAGCGCGACTGATAGAACGAAATTGCGGGATGAGAATAATAGTTTCGTAGTCGCCACCGGCCACGGTCTTGTAAACCCTAGCGGCAGAGTCGGGGTCGAGCCTGTAAAGTGCGCTAATTTCCAATCCGATGGTGAGCCCTTCGCGCGAGAGGACTTCCATTGTTTCTTTATGCTCTTTGGTCTGAATTGAGAATTTCACGACGCGCGCCAGTGGATTCACCAAATTTATCCCAGACGGAAGAGTCCTCGGCGACACAACGCCAAAGAAATCAATCACGCCAACATGTCCTGCCGGAACCTGCGTGAAACACTGGGTCAGGGCAAGAATTCCGAACACCACTGCAGCGACAAGGCTCGCGGTGCCAACAGATTGGAATGCAGCGTTTTTTTGCTTAACCTTCCGCATGGCGCCAAGCCAAACAAAGAAAGCAATTATGCTAATGAGTACTGCAAATATAAATATCATAAGTTATTTCCTCCAGTATCTTGTTAAAGCCTTTTACCGCTTGATTGAGCCTTAAATTTTCGAGTCATTGCTCTATTTGCAGGGTTTTTATAACGAACACAATTAATCACTTAATCGAAGACACAAAAGTATTGCGCCCTTCAGTGCGATACTCTATCTTTCCCTCGCGCGCCAGCCAGCCAAGCGCCTGATAGGTTATGTTGTCACTCTCCTTCAGCATTTTCGGCAATTTCGAAATTGCCACTTCGCCGTTTTTCTGCAGAATTCGCCAAATTTCCCCGGCCGATGTTCCGATTTTTTCTTTCATCTGATCCTTCCAAAAGCGTTAGGCACAACTTGAGTGTTAGACCACGGAGATGATATCATGTCAAGGCCATAAGGCAAGCATCACAAGGACGCGTGCTACGGTTCGTCGTTGGCATTCAAGTTGGCACCGTTTTTTACAACTCTTTCCTTTTGCCCCCGGTCACTCCAGTGCACATTGTTAAGTTGATACATTGCCAAATGATGCGGGACGTTCCGTAGAACGTCTTTTGAAAAATCACTTGACGCAATATTCTGAGATAAGCACGCTTGGGCTACTTTCTCCTGGCAGCCGCCAATGGTTTGCTGATAATGATAGAACGCATCCAGGATTCCTGGGATGCAGGTTGCTCCAGCGTCGAAGAAGGTTTGTGCTGTACTTACTATTATGGAAGTGCTCCAAAGACCGCCGGCCTTTTGGATACTACTGATTTCCCTTACACGTGGCTTTTCAAGGTAACTTGTCACAGAGCTCAATTGATTCCCTCCATAGCTGGCAATTTTGGCCCCGGGTAAAACGTAACCATAATCCGATTCCTCTTTGTCGGGTGTCGCTGCAATCAGCATCAGTTTATCCGGAATCAGGGCACTCAAATTGATAGCACGTCGAATTGATGTGATAAAAGTGGTTTCCGGCTCAATAAAGTTATCGGAGGGGAATATCACCACGCGGGCCCTGGGATCGCGCGACATAATGTGGCTCAGAGCAAAGTATATGGTACCGGTAGTTCCCCGATTGGCAGGTTGTACCAACAAGTCAACACGCCGTTTTTCAATCTGTATTTTCGATATCTTTTCAAAATCACGGGTTGTTATTGCGACTATTTCGCCATCTGGTGCGATTTGTCGAGCCCGATCCAGAGTCAATTGGAACATCGATCGATTGCGACGTAGTAGGTCTATTTGCGTGGAATCCAGGACGCCGAATACAGTTTGAATCCAAGCATGCATCCGGGCACCTTCTCCGCCTGCCAAAACTATTGACCAGAGGCGTCCCAGATTTTCAGCGTAATCAGTCATGGATATTTGGCTCTCCGTTTTAACATTCGGCTGAATTGCCGGTGTCTTCTTCCAAACTGTTGGGAGTGCGGCCGAACCAATTCCGAAGGAGGATAACATATTCCTATCCTCATCATCTGCCACACAATATCAATACCCGCACAGAATCGAGTCGGCTTGAAGGGCGTTCCATTTCCCTTCAAGCCTATCAATTCAACTAGACCTTACTTCCTGGCAGGAGCCGGCTTCCTATAATCTGCATAGGCCTTGCCGAGTTTCGCGTCGTGATGTGTGAGTTTCTCGATAACGTGTTTCCGCACTTCCGAGGTTTTCATACCCTCTCTGTGATTGACGCCATCGGAGATGCTTCGCGCCGTTTTTTCGTCGGCACCGGCACTCCTGATCGATTTCTCAATCTTATTGCTCGCGAACTCTTCCTGTTTCTCTGAACGTTTCTTGATGTTCATCATGATACATTCTCCTTATTTAGAGTTATAATGTGATTCCGATTCTATTACTGACTCAAGACCGTGGACGAATTGCTTTTGTGTCGTTCTCCATGCAATTTGATAGTGAGCCATTCATTGGGTACGACATCACTTCCCGTTGTTGTCGTATAGATCGGTTTCCACATTTGCAAGTAAGCTCTTTAAGTTACAAAGGTCAATCGGCCGAAGGAGTGGTTTTGGATCTAGCTCGTAGGATGGAGAACATTTAATTATTCAGGATATTTGACCAACAAGATCGCTGGCGGGGCAGGGTACTCACCGCATACTGAATTAAATCGGTGCTGAGATGGGAATAAAGTGCCTTCTGGTTCGACCAGTTTTTCGGGAATGTGAATTCCGAAGGGTCGCACCGAATCTCAATCAAATCGCATTAAGGGGGCCAGTCTTTGCCAAAGTCAACCAACGAACTCATACATTTGATGCCGAGGCTCGCCAACTCTTTCTTGCAGATCTCGTCTCCACCCAAGAGCTCCAAAGCTGCTTCTTGCCGTTCATACAGTCAAGAGCCATGTTCACAAAACTCTTGAAAAGCTTGCTCGTCACACCAGGCCGGAATTGGCCTGCTTCGCCCTCACCGAAGGCATGGTCTGAAAATCTTCAGACCCCCACTCCGAGTAATTATGCTACCACGCCAATCCTTGGGATTACCCCCCTTTTCAATCTTTTGGCCGATTGCCAGAGTTGCTCTTTAAGTTATCTTTGTAATGAATGAGTCTCACAATTTTGCATGGAGTATGAATATGAAGATTCGAACTTTCCTCTTGGTGATTGGATTGATAGCAATTGCCGCATTCGTTGCTCTTAACTGGAGCGCGATCATGACGCCGACAATCTTATCCTTAGGAGTCGCCTCCGTTCAGGCACCGCTCGGGCTTTTGATGCTAGCCTTACTAACCATATTCACGGTGTTTCTCATCGTGTTTATTATTTACTCAAGAGCAGCGGGTTTCTTTAAAGAACGGCATCACTTAAAAGAAATGCAGGTAACGCAGGAACTTGTGGACAATGCCGAAAACTCGCGCTTCACGGAGTTGCGAGATATACTTGGCATCGAACTAAAAAAACAGGCGGACCTATACGCAGAAACAATAGCAACCGTAATGGCGAGATTGGATCGGCTTGACAGTGAGCTCCGCATTGCAATAAAGGCATAGCGGTAATCGCTCGCACCAAATGTGAATATGAGTTATTCAAAAGGAAAGGAATAAACTACAATGACCAAGAAAAACGAGTACGAAATGAAACTGCAGACGCAGCTTGACAAATTTGGCTTTGAAATAGAGAAACTAAAGTCAAGAGCCGACAAGACCGAAGCCGACGCAGAACCGTGGCATCACAAACAGGTCGAGATGTTGCAGGAAAAACACAAACTGGCTAAAGAGAAACTTGGCGAACTCAGAGAATCCAGCGACGATGCATGGGAAGATCTGAAGGAAGGTATTGCCTCTGCGTGGGATTCGGTCAGCATGGCCCTCAAATCGGCAGCGAAACGGTATTAATAATCGTCGCGCCTTATAGGGTGAATTTGAATGTGTACAATCAGACGAAAATGACATTTTGTCCCTGGTATTAATGCCAGAAATAAAAAAGGGAATTTAACAAATGGAAAGATATACCTTTGCACTTGTCGCGCTTACGGTTTTGATTATTGGCTCTTCGGCCAATGCCCAGCTGGCCTTTTCCAACGGAGTGCTGAACTCGAATATCGGCATTGACTCTGCCAGTAATTTGGATAACAGTTATCATACTCAGACTAATCAGTACTGGCTGACCGACTTTGGCTGTAATTATCCTCTCGGGACGTCCGGCCAGTTAGCCCTGGAGGTAGCTCCCAGGATAGCCAATGACGATACGTGGGATTTTTCTAATAACGGAGTCCAGAAATTTGGTGACAAAGAAGACATTGAATCGGCCATGAAGCTTGATTGGGAAACCTGTGGCTACGGCTATTCTATGCTCCATCCCTTTGGAAGTAATGCATCTTACAATGACGGCTTAGCCGGTGATTACAGATGGAATACTGGTCAAAACGGCGACGGATTATCAAAGTTTCGTCCCGATACCGAAACCGTAATTCCCGAGCCGGCCACGATGTTGCTTATGGGTCTGGGACTAGTCGGATTGGGCATCAGACATCGCATGAAAAAGTAAAGGAAGATTTAAAGAGCCGTCTTGGCTCTATCAAACAAGGGCTCATCGTTGCACTTGATATAACGAGAGTTCAAGAGATAAAGGATACTAAAGATGAATAAGATACTAGTAATAATGATAAGCCTGGTTATTTTTATGATCAGTTCAGCTTTTGCCGGTGATGAGAAGGTCAAGGCTTTAATGTTTCATGAAGCCGATAGCATATTGGTGGTTTCACATGAAGTTCAAGCTGATCTTTTGGCCCCTAAGAGTACAGAGAAGGCTATGGAATTGTATTCTGAAGCCTCCGCTGATTATGACAAGGGCAAAGATATCAACAGCATCAAGAAAAAACTCAAAGAAACAGTGAAATACCTCGGAAAGTCCATAGACGCCGTTGACATGGCCAACGTAACTTTCAAGAATGTGTTAATTTCACGGACAAATGCACTAAAAGCGAACGCTCAAGATAATGCCGGTGATTCTTGGCAGAAGGCAGAAAGGAAATTCGAGGAAGCCGCAATTCAACTGGAAGAAGGAGATGTCAACGATGCGAAGAAAAAAGCCGACGAGGCATGGAATATCTATCGTCAGGCGGAGCTTATAGCCATTAAGACCAACTATCTGGATAACACACACAGTTTGCTAACGAAAGCTGAAGATAGCGACGTCAAAGATAAGGCTCCCATGACTTTGAAAAGGGCAAAGGATTTAATCTCGCGCGCTGAAACCAGTTTGAATAAGAACCGCTATGACACCGATGAACCCAGGGGCCTGGCTTTGGAGGCTCAGTATGAGGCGAAGCACGCTCTCTATTTGAATAAAGCGATTAGACAAATTGAAAAGGATGACAAGAAACTCGAGGATATATATTTATCTTTCGAGGGGTACTTGCGGCAGATAGCGGTCAACTTGGATCTCTCCTCTGAGTTTGACGAAGGCTTTGCAAATCCGACAAATTTGATAATCGCGCATACCAAGGCTCTTCAAGACAGTACACTTATTCTCAAACAAACTCTGGCCGACCGGGATATGGATATGCAGACGATGAACGCAAGGGTTACAGAGCTGGAAGACCAATTAGGTTACGCTGGCAAAGAAAGGACCGCTTTAACCGACCAGCTTGAGCAGCGATCGAAAATTCGGGAGATGTTTAATGACATTGAAAGGCGTTTCCACCCGGAACAAGCCATCGTTCTTCGGCATGGAGATAATATCCTGATTCGCCTGGTAGGATTGAGCTTCGCTTCAGGAAAGTCGGAGATTGAACCCAGGAATTTCGCGTTGTTAACTGCCGTGCAGGAAGCGATCAATATATTTCCTGACTATGCCATTCACATTCAGGGTTACACTGATTCATATGGCGGTGACATCACTAATCTCGAACTGTCGCAGAGCCGAGCCGATGCGGTTCGTGAATACTTACTGGCAAATATGGCCATTGATAAAGGCGATATCGACGCAGCTGGTTATGGCGAGACTTTGCCTATTGCCAATAATGAAACGCCTGAAGGACGAGCAAAAAATCGCCGGGTCGACCTTGTGATTGAGCCGATATTTTAAAGTGTCAATGCTCAGAGCGTAATTAGACAGTGGTGGTGGAATGTTGTCAGCCCGGGTCGTTGGTTGAGTAACGAAGAGATTAATATTAGTCATATATGTGTCCGGAAGGAACAAAGTGAGCCATCAACGAAATACATTTGCCCTGTTTTCCGTTACTTCTCTGCTGAAGCTGGCTTCAGTAGTACTCTGTATGGTCTGTGCGTTGAGCGCCCGGGCAGAGTTGAGTACCACTGTCCTCATTCGCTTGCCACAGGCAGATGAAAGCATCATTATTTCCGTTGATAGACCCGTATATTTCCCCGGAGACACTGTGCGCTTGTCGATAAATCGGGATAACACCGTTGCGACAGCCGCAGTGACTCCGATATTGTCTATCAGGGGGACAACGCTGATACCTGCCGGCAACAATGTATACATCGCCGTCATTCCACCAAATATCATTCCAGGATCATACCAGGTTCATCTTGATGTGCTGGATAACCAGGGTCGGCGTCTCATTTATAAGACGGATTGTATTGTGAGCGTCGAAGAATACCAGGGCGTCGAGCAGATTGGACGCTATACGCGAATCGTCCCCGAATCAGGAGGTAAGGATAAAGCTACGGCAGTTACGTTGGACCGTGAGCAGATACGGAACCTTCAGGTAGTTTTTCAGCGTGACAGTATTCGAGAGGGCATGGGGCCTCAGTTTGTCACCATTAAAACCACAGTGCTGCTACAAAGTGGTACACAGGCGCAGAGATTTGAACGACGGGCACTGACATTTCGAAGCCATGGCGATCCATACCAGGATCGTGAGATGTTCGTTCAGTACCGCAAGGCCTATGGCCCTTATGCCTCGACTAATAGAGAGGAACTGGAACAGGTCGACGTGGAAGTAGACTCGCTTCCAAGCTGGGCGATTATTAAGGTTAGTGTAACTCCCGACTATACGATCAAAATAGGGGCGGTCGACCGGTCCAACTCTGTAACGCAGTATTTTCGCGTAAGGGGTCCAAGCATTGAGGCGGGGTTGACACTCGGCGTCCCGAAAGTCCTGTATGACACCCAAGCCGACGATAGCATAGATTATGGCAACACAAGTGCAATGTTGCGATTCTACTATGTTGATGGAACGTCAGGACATCATTTCCCCATCAACTTTGGATTCGGAACGTTTGGGGTAAACTCGCCGATCGACATGAGTGTCGGTAGAGGCGGCTTTGCCACGTCGGTATTTTTAGATATCATTGAACTTATGAGGAGGTTAGGCATGAATATTGGCATCAAAGTGAATGCGGGTTTTGAAATGACACCCTTTTTCCCCATCAAGAGACGATCACGGCTGTTGTTTAACGCACAAGTGGGGCTGGCACTATAGTCGTTTTCATATCGGTTTTTTTTGACAACTTTGCCCAATGTGTTTGCAGATGTACAGAACCCCTATCCGTGTTGTGACACAAGACCTACACCCCATTGCGACCGCATTGTATCCGGCTTTTGTCGTGAAAAGAATTGGTATAGGATATTCAATTAGGCTCTCCGGCTGGCACCGGTTCCGATCGAATCAGCATATGTCAACCCTGATATCCTGATTAACATGGTGAGTATTTTGTGCCTACTCGACTATCATTGAAATGTGCTATGATCGGCTGAGACAACATTTGATCCCCGGACGTCAGACTGATCACGTTTGAATGGTCCAATTGAGTATCTTAACCACCTTCTTCATTTTCGGGGAACGGTCGAACGGTATCTTGACTCAGGCCCACCGCGTATTAGATTTTGATTAATATCAAATGTCTCAACCTAATGGGTTAGCTCCCTTTTCAATCCTTCGGCCGATTGAACAATTATTTAATCCGGGTATATTTAATCAATAAACAATGTGGAGGTTATAATGTACATCGCTTCTAAAATATTGAATAGACCAATTTCGGTTGTTATCATCTTAATTGTAATACTTTTGGTATTTCAGATATCTGTCGGTGAAACGCTATATCCTCCCGGATATAATATTGCAAGTCAGTATTCAATAAGTTCCAGCAGGATTGTGATTGGCGATACTTTAATAATTACCCGGACAATAACGAACGACGAGACTTTTAGTACTTCGGGTTTATATTTTTCAGACAATTTACCACCACGGTTTGCTGTAATCGAGGCGAGCATGAATATAAACGGTGCGAACATTACGTTTGAAAGCCATGACCCTCTACCAAATTTATTCAGACCGGAGTATGACAATTATACCTGGGTTATAAATGACCCAAATGATGACGTTTTCAATAACGTTGTAAATCCGGGTGACACATTCGAATTCCAATTAAAATTAAGCTGCGACAGTATTGGCGAATATTTGCTTCCATTGCATACCACTGTTTTTTATGGCAACAATCAAGGATTCTTTTCTACGTCGGATTCGATACTGATTGAATTTGTCTTCTCAGCGGATATAGATACAATTCCACCTCAGTTTATAGAAAGCTGTCCATTGGATACCACAATTGAGTGTGGTGTTATCCCGGATCCGCCAGTGATGACGGCGACCGATAATTATGATCCGGTTATTGATGTGGCTTTTAATGAAGTTATTGAAGGCAACATTATTACCCGGACCTGGACGGCAACGGACGACGCCGGCAATAGTGTTCAGTGTGTTCAGGCCATAACAGTATCAGATACGATTTCACCGGTTATAGCCTGCTCCGGCAATATTCTTGTTGAATGTGGTGCTTCAATTGAACCGGACTTTACAGGATATCCAACGGTTTCTGATAATTGTAACGGAAGCCCAATTTTGTCATATAATGATGTAATTACGGGCAATATTATTGCCCGTACCTGGACGGCAACGGACGACGCCGGCAATAGCGTTCAGTGTGCCCAGGTGCTTACCATCGAAGATATAAATGCGCCTGAGTTTGTCGAAGCCTGTCCGCAGGATATGACGGCGGAATGCGGTTCTGTCCCTGATCCGCCGGTTATGACGGCCAGCGATGATTGTGATCCTGAGGTGGTTGTAGTCTTTAATCAAGTCATTGAAAATAATATAATTAATCGAACCTGGACGGCGACGGACGAGGCCGGCAACGGCGTACAGTGTGTCCAGGTGCTTACCGTTGAAGATACCCGGGCACCCGAATTTGTCGAAGCCTGTCCCCCGGATATGACAGCAGAAGACGGTTCTATACCGGATCCGCCGGTTATGACGGCCATAGATGATTGTGATCCGGACGTGGGTGTATCATATAGTGAAGTCATCGACAATAATATAATTACTCGGACCTGGACGGCGACAGACAACGCCGGCAATAGCAATCGATGTATCCAGATTATTAATATTGAAACCGGATCCCTTGAATTTTCAAGAATTTCAGGACAGATAATGGCAAATGAAATCGGGCTGTATAATGCCTATGTCAAGTTGTTTGATTCTGGTGGGGATTTCTTGGGCGAGGCGGCGGCGGACGAAAATGGATTTTATTCCTTTGAGGAATTGCCTGACGGCCGCTATACAGTGGAATTGGCAATACCCCTCGGCTTTATTCCGATAACCGATACGACCGTAGAAGTCTCAATAACAGGTAATAACGTTGAAGTTAATTTTGAATTAACCAACGAAATTAATACTGTATGGTCTTATAATTATTGGTGGTGGCTACGCCAGTTTACCTATATTCAGCGCGGCGGTGTTTATGCAGGTCTGGCCGAAATTACTCCCGATGAAGTTGAAGAATTGTCGCAATTGATATTTAACCATTTTTATAACAGGGACGATGGATTTGAAATTCAAATTGACTCTGTAACGTATATTGATAATCCGGCCCGCTCTTTGACTTTTGAGGAGCTTTCTAATACTTTTCTTGGTGCGACTGCAGTTGACGGTACTACGCAAATAAAGCGTTCTTTACGAGCCAATATGCTGAATATCGCATCCGGCAAACTAAGTCAATACGCAATTGTAAGTGTCGATGGTGCCACGGCAAGTCAAGCCCTCACCTATCTTACCAGTCTTTACTTGGCTGGCGGGGCCCAAAATTTATACACGGCCAATGTAAACCTGCAGAGAATGCATATGAGGGTAATGATTCCCGCCGGAGTTATACCTTTGACTACCCCTAACATAGTATATAAAGAAGAAGGCGGATCCAATAATGAAATGGGACTTTTGCCTGACGGGTTCAGTCTTGGTCAAAATTATCCGAATCCATTCAATCCCGTAACCGAAATTAGATTCGGGCTGGCGAAAGCCTCGAATGTCAGGCTGGAAATTTTTAATATGATCGGACAAAAAGTGGCGATAGCAGCCAATGGCTATTATTTAAAGGGATATCATACCGTTATATGGGATGGTTCCCGATTCGGCTCCGGAGTGTATTTATATAGAATTGAAGCCGATGGCTTTTCAGATTTAAAGAAGATGGTATTGTTGAAATAGGTTTTGCCAATTGATCGGCAAATTTACGATTATAAATTCCAGGATATTTGGAATTTAATATTGAAATAACAATGACTGAAAAGTCCTGATAGCCCCAGTCGGGGTACGTATCATTTTTGAGTTTCGTTATATTGTTCAATAAGCTGCAAAACGTCTGCCTGCGTGGCTTCGCCCCGGTTAAAGGCGTCTATTTTGCGATCGATATCAAACCTGAAAACCTGTGGCATATTAAAGTCATAGACATACGCGGCGATTTCGGCTTCATTGGTTGTTCCGCTACCCATACTGGCACAACCATTAAGGTTCTGACGAGTCATATTATTGGCTATATCATAAGCAGGGTTAAAATAGGATTGTTGGGGCGCCAATGGCCAAAGAACATATTTTGACATATAATAATCCAGTCCGACCGGATCATCGCAAAGGCCGACTGTTTTCGCCTGGGTGGCGTCGGTCCCGTAACGGCTGCCCCAGCCCACCCACTCGGCCGTGGTTATGCAGATATCCGGCTTACGGCAGGTATTCATCCAGGCCCCGCCCGCTTCGCCGGCGGCAAAAGCTCTTTGCGCCGCTGATGCTCCATGACAGCCGGAACCGTAGGTATGCATTTGATTATGGCCGTCGGAATATTGCCCGGACGTATCTCCTTCCAGTTCGGTAATCCCCATAAATGATTTAACTGCGCTGGTAATCCCGGCATAATCCTGTTGAGCGTTACTGCCATGATTGTTAAGACAGGGCATCTTTATAAACTTCAATTCGGGCTGTCCTTCATAACCACCATCATAAATTCCATTTTTCAAATCTATCAGGCGATTCGAATAGGGCGACCTGATAATCGGGTACGCCAGATAAAATAAACAACCGGAAACAGGTGATCGCCATTCGGGTCGCACCCATCCCTGCCCCTGATCCGGACCGGAGACAACCGGCCAATCGGAGGGCATATCTTTTTGCCTTCGAATTCTTACTCCATTTACATTGGAATGGCCATTATTATTATAATAGGCAATCATGTCATTAAAATTATATGGACCGTTGCGCATTATGAAGGTGGTATTCCAATAGCCATTGATTTGAAATTGCGTGCACTCGGCGAGAATTATTTCACCGCTGAAGCCGCCCGGACGATTCAAAATCAAATCAATCAATCCCATGACACAGGCACAATTTGTCCCGCCCTGGGCCGGCCATTGACCGTTGGGATTGATGACCACAACGTCATCACTTCCAATAAAATTCTCGATTCCTCCAAAACGCATTTGGATTACTTTTTGGATATTCTCGGCCGGAGTTCCGTTTTTGGAAACATAAACACTGGTTAAAATCGATGCCCACAAGTCGCTCGGCTGTAATAAAATGGAGTCAAACAAATATCCGCCGACCAAAAGGCCGGAAGATATCTTTCCCGCATTTTTTAAAAAATCGCGTCTATCAATTATTTTTCTATTTTTCATTTTTTTTTGCCCTCGAGTATATCTAAAATCTATCTTGCTCGATCTTAATTTATGCCAGTTTTAATAATTATAATTTAACATGCGAATGTCAATCGGCCGGACGATTGGTTTTGGATCTAGTCCTTGTGATTGATAGAGTATGATTGCGAAAATTCCAGAGTAAATAGTGCTAAGAAAATTAAGAACCAAGTTCTTTAGCTGCCCTTCCCGGGCGGTAGTGCATATTCGGAAAGCCATTCGACATTTTCTTGTTGACAGCAATTGGCGGCCATTTTATACTTTAA
>CAZMWI010000076.1:0-14713 GCA_964569945.1 uncultured Ignavibacteriaceae bacterium | reverse complement strand
TCGACGAGGAAAAGCACAACGACGTGCTAGAAAAGATGCGGATGATCAAAGAGAAAATGTATCCCTACGGATAATTTGCACCATAGCTGAAGACTTTGTAATTGGCGTCGGTTATTTTGACTGGCGCCTTTTTATTGTATAGAGGGGTCATTTGGCCCATTCGGCCAGTTCGTCGACGACCGATTCAACCGAAGGGACTTCGGCTTCGTAATCGACCTTGAGACCGTAGGATTCGATGACCTTCGACGTGGTCCGGCCGATTGAGACGATCTTAGCCGTTTCAAGCAGTTTGCCAAGTTCCTGCTTATCGAGATTGACCATGAATCCATCAACCGAACGCCCACTGGTGAAGACGACATAATCCGGGAGATACTCGAAAAGCTTTTCTTTGGCTTCATCCGGCCAGTATGAAAAAGCGCTCTTATAGACGACCAACGGTATGATTTCGGCACCCGCGGTTTCGAGTATTTTGGCGACCGGATCGGTATCCATCGCCCCGGTCACTCGCACGATTGTGCTATCCTTTATATCGGGTTGTGCGGCCAGGCCTTCAGCCAGAGCCATTGAAGATGATTTTTCAGGAGTATAGTCGTCGCTTAAATGATGCTTCTGCAGTGCCCGAAGCGTCCCGAAGCCCATGCGGGCTATTTTGTATTGCGACAGCGTCCGGATATCTTTGAATCGCTCCAGATATTGTTTTAGAAAATACTCGACTCCGTTTTCGGAAGTGAAAAGAAGCCATTTGTTTTCGGAAGTGCATTCGTGCAATTGTTTCCAGCCGGATTCATCTATAATTTCTTTTATCGCAATCGTAGGGTAGGGAAGGACTTCTGCTCCGTACGAACGAAGCAGGCTATACATCGGCATCGCCTGATGTCCCGGCCGGGTCACCATCACGCGTTTGCCAAGCAAGGGCCGCGAGGTCATCCATTGCATCGAATATTTCAGTTCGATAGTACGCCCGACAAAAATAATAGCCGGGGATTGAATTTTGTGTTGAGCGGCATCGTCCGGAAGTTTCCCCAGAGTAGAGATTACTGTACGCGACGTCGGATATGTCCCGCGTTCGATTATCGCCGCCGGGGTCGCTTTGTCCATGCCGCCGTCGAGGAGTTCACCGGTGATATTGGATATCTCGCCGACGCCCATATAAATTGCCAGTGTCCCGCCCGGCAAACCGGCAATTTTCTGCCACGGTACCGATGAAATCCCCTTGTCTCTCGCTTTGTGACCGGTCGCGAATGTGACAAATGAGGCCTTCTCTCGATCGGTCAGCGGTATACCGGCATAAGCCGATGCCGCCACCGCCGCGGTGACACCGGGGACTATTTCGAAAGGAATATTATTTTTTTTCAGGAAACGCGCTTCTTCGCCGCCTCGCCCGAATATAATCGGATCGCTGCCTTTGAGCCGCACGACCGTTTTGCCATCGCGGGCCAATTTAATCAGAAGCTCGTTGATTTCATCCTGCGAGATGCAGGCCTTGCCGCCCCTTTTGCCCACATAATGCTTTTCGACATTCGCGGGAAGGGTGACAATCAATTCGTCGGGGATAAGGTTGTCATAGACGACCACGTCGCACGATTCCAAAAGGTTTTGGCCTTTGACCGTAATCAGTCCCGGATCGCCCGGTCCGGCACCAACCAAAAATACTTTTCCCGTTTTAGGCTTGTTCATATTAGTCCGTATTGAGCATATCTTCTACAATGGCTTTGATCTGCTCATCGTCTTTATCCTTGATTATTCCTTTCCATTCGGCATTCAGGAAGCGGTCGATGCATTCGTCCTGTCGGATTTTGTTGCCGGGATACCGACGTTTCAGTTCTTCGCGGAAACCGGTTGCCAAATCCGATATTTTCTCCCAGTGCTGAGGGAAGATCGTATCGAGGATGACTTTCAGATGTCCCGCCAGAAACGGCGCGGTGCCATCGGTCGAAATCGATACGGACAGGTTGTTGCGGCGTATTGTAGCCGGAAAGATGAAATCGCACAGGGGCGGATTATCTACGACGTTGACAGGTATCCCGATTTTATGACAATCCTCGTAAACTTGTTTGTTGACAGTTTCATCGTCGGAGGCGGCTATTACTAGAGCGTACTTCAAAGCCTCACCTTTTTCGTACTTACGTTCCTTGAGCTTTAAAAAGCCGCGTTCCTCATAGTACTTAATTTTATCGTCGGCTTCCGGGGCGATTACGGTAATATCGGCTTTGTAGTCGATGAGATTGTCGATCTTGCGTAGTGCGACGTGTCCGCCGCCGACTACGAGGCAGGGGCGCTCGTGAAGGGATATGTTAATCGGCAGATATTTCTTTTTCATGCAAAATGTCCCGCTATCTATTTTGATGTTCTGATTTTCGCATAGAGGATTCTTTCGACCAGGCGCTTGCTGGCCAGTTCAAGCTGCGTCTTGGTTTCGTCGTCCATACTATCCATTAGAGCCGCCAGCTCTTCCTGCCGTAAATTTTCAAAATATTTTTCAAGGCCGTTATAGACCGGTTCGCGGCGGACGTGCTCGAACCAGTAACTGAACTCACTGAGTTTTTGCGCTATAATCTCTTCGGCATCGGGGATGGCATTCTTACGGATATCCTGTTGTTCCCGGACGTACTTATCGACATCATCCAGATCGTACAGTTCTATGTTTTGTGACTTGCCTTTGTCGTACTCCACGTCGCGTGGGATCGCCATATCGATCATTATAAGTTTGTGATCAGGATTCTCAGCAGTGAAGGCATTTAATACGTCAGCCGTGATTATCGGCCTGCCCGACCCTGTACAGGAAATCACGATATCGACTTGTGATAATAGACCGGGGATGTCGCCGAGACCGTGCGCTTCGGCACGGAATCTCCTGGCAAACTGATAGGCTTTTTCGAGAGTACGGTTGGAAAAATGAAATGCGACGCCGTCAACCCGGGCCAGATGCTTGGCGGCCAGAAGGATCATCCGGTTGATGCCGATAAACAATACCCGGGGCTTTTCCAGTGAATCCAGACGCGTTTTCAATAATTCCATCGACGCCCCACTGACCGAGCAGGCCCCTTTGCCCATTTCGGTGTCTGTCCGCACCTGTTTGCCGACTCGGAAGGCCTGATGAAACAGACGGTGCAATATTTTATCGGTCGACTTTACTTTACAAGCTGAACTGTAGGCATCCTTAACCTGGCCGAGAATCTGGTTTTCGCCTATTACCATTGAGTCGATTCCGGCCGTGACATAAAACAGGTGCAGCGCGGCATTATTATTTTCGTACGTATAGAACCTGTCGCGCAGCGGCTTGATATCGATATGGCGCAGTTTTTGATAGAATTCGGCTACGACATCGAACGAATCGAGATGCTTGTCCATTACGGCATAAAATTCATCGCGGTTGCAGGTCGAGACGATTACGCCCTCGCGTATGCCCGCAATCGAAGTGAATTCGGCGTGCGCCTGCGCAATGTCCTCCGGCCCGATTTGGAGCGGCTCTCGCTCCGAGACAGAAGACGTTTTGTGGTTCAGTCCGCAGACACACAGATTCCAATTGTCGGTCGCCATATTAACAAACTCCCGAAATATACGATACGCACGAAGTAATCATCTTAATTAGTCGCCTGTATTCCACCACCGATTATTTTAATTTTCCCGAATCCGGCCGCCTTTAAAATGCACGCCGCCTGGTACGACCGCACACCACGCTTGCACAGAATATAAATCTCTTTTCCCGTGTCAATGTCTTTGGCCCGTTCGCGCAAAGACATGAGCGGGATGTTTATTACACCCTCAATCGCAGAACCACTATTCGATAGCGGCTGAGCGGAAAATTCCTCGGCCTCACGGACGTCGATAATAACTGAGTTTGATCGATTTATGGTCAAGCAATCAGCCGGACTTATGAACTCGTAACCGGCTTCACGCGCGATGGCCATGCCGGCCAGGTGATGAAGCGGATCGAGCGCTTCGGAATAGGGGGGAGCGTAGCCGTGCTCGAAATCGAGCAAGTCCTCGACCGTCGCATCGAAATTCAGAAAGGCCGAGAAGCTGTCGATTCTGCGGCAAATATCTCCTTTCCCGACGGCCTGAAGACCAAGCAGTTTGTGGCTGCTTTTTTCATAGGTCATTTTAAGCGTAAACGTTCCGTATTCGGGATAATAATCCGGCTTATCCGGCCAGGAGCCCCAAACCTCGACAACGTCCAATTCTGATTTTCTGGCCGCTTTTTCGGACAGCCCAACCGCTCCGACGTTGGTTTCGAAAATCTTGATAACGAATGTCCCCAGCACGCCCTTGAACGGCTGCTTATTCCCCGCAATGTGCTCCGCGATAACTCGTCCGTGGCGGTTGGCCAGCGAACCCATCGGAATGTAAAGCGCCTTCCCCGTGAGACGGTTGGTTGCCTCCGTGCAATCACCGCCCGCATAAATATCCGGGTCCGAAGTCTGCATGAATTTATTGACTACAATACCCCCGGTGACGCCTAAATCAAGTCCGCATTTCTGCGCCAGTTCGGTTTCAGGATGAACACCGAGGGCAAGAAAAACAAAATCCGCCGTGATCGGCTCGCGGCCTTTGATGTGCACTATCGGATTTTCGTCGTCCCCAATTGTAATCTTTTCGACCCCGACTCCCGTTATTATATTTACATCGTTGCGTTTGGCTTCGCGTTCAGCGATGGCAGCTATTTCGGGATCGAGGACATAGGGAAGAAGTTGGTCTTGTACTTCGATCAAAGTCGTCTCAATGCCCCACAATTCGGCACAGGCCCCCATAAGTTCACATCCGATGAAACCTCCACCGATAATTACCGCACTGCCGACCTGACCCGTCTCTGCCAGTTTGCGAAATGCGACGGCGTCATCGGGACGGGTGAAATGTTTGATCTTATCACTCGATGGCACATCGAACGGCAGGGCAGACGGCTTTGAACCGGTCGCGATAACCAGTTTGTCGTAACCATGCATGCATGTTTCGCCTGTCGCCAGCATTTTGACCGTTACAATTTTATTTTCACGATCAATTGCAATCACTTCCGCTTCGGTGACAGCCTTAAAACCTTTGGCCTTTTCGAAGAACAACGGGTCGCGCTCCAAGCCGTACGAAGTTACAAGCAGTTCATTGAACGAACTAATATCTCCGGAGGCGAAAAACGGCATTCCACAGGTCGCGTACGACATATATTTTTCTTTTTGAAAAAGCGTGATCGACAGGTTCGGATTCCTGCGCGCCAGAGTTGCGGCTGTTTTCGGACCAGCGGCGACACCGCCGATTATTACTATGTCGGAATGTCCGTCGTTCGTCATTTTAATTTTCCCACTCGTGCCAACGCCGGCATGGAGCCGGCGTTGAAAATACCAATTATGTCAAATAAAGCAATATCCTATTTGTAACCAATTTGGTGTCTTACGGCCATGGCTACTTTATACAAAACGGTCAGGACCAGAAAACCGGCGCACCAGATCCCAACCACGATCATGACTTCGGGCAGCGTGGGGATATATTCAACCACTTTGCCCAGCGGTGACGGCACAAAACCCGTGATGACCATGCCGAGACCTTTTTCTATCCAGAGCGATCCGATAACGGTGATGCAGGCCACAACGAACCACTTTTTATTTGCCCTTAATTTCGGGACCAAAAGCAGGACCAGCGACACAATCGACAGAAAAGCCGAAGTCCACATCCACGGGACCAGGAAATGGGCCTTACCGATTCCAAGATACAGGTACTTGAAATGGGCGATATGTTCCGGTATGTCACTGTAAAGCGCCGTAAACAGCTCCAGCAGCACGAAGAAGACGTTGATTGCCATGGCGTAGGTTATGATCTCGCCCAGCTTGGAAAGGGCTTTGTCGCCGACATCGTAGTTCGAGAATTTTTTCAGGAGGTAACATATCAGAACCAGAAAAGCCGGGCCCGCCGCAAAAGCCGAAGCCAAAAAACGCGGAGCGAGAATGGCTGTCAGCCAGAAAGGCCGCGCCGCCAGGCCGTTGTAAAGAAAAGCCGTGACCGTATGAATGCTGACCGCCCACGGTATCGAGATGATAATAAACGGTTTGATCCATTTCGGCGGTCTTATGCCTTTCTTTTCGGCGGAAAAGGTCACCTGAGAAATCATGACGTTCAAAAACAGGTAGCCGGACAGGACGATCATATCCCAGAAAAGCAGGGAATGCGGCGAGGGATGCAGGGGAATGTTGAGAATGCGGATCGGATTACCGATGTCAACGAAGACGAACAGCATACACATGATAACCGAACCGATCGCCAGAAATTCGCCGAGGACGGTTATCTTGGCGAAGTCCTTGTAATTGTGCAGGTAGTACGGCAAGACAACCATCACCGCCGACGCGGCTACCCCGACCAGAAAAGTGAACTGAGCGATGTACAGGCCCCACGGGACGTCGCGGCTGAGACCGGTTATATACATACCGTGGTTAAACTGGTACAGGTATGTTAGAAAACCGATGCCGATAAATACCATAAGCAGGGACATCCACGCCCAGTACTGCTTCGATCCTGTTAGTGCTTTTTCTATCATACCGCCCTCACACTATATAATAAATTTCGGGGTTAGTGCCCAATTCCGGTTTGCGTCGAATCGTGTAGTGTTCCGCAAGCAATTTGCGGACTTCCGATTCGGGATCATCGAGATCGCCGAAAACCATTGCCTTGGCCTTACACGCCTCGACACAGGCGGGAATCTCACCTCGAACCAGGCGCTCGGCACAGAAAGTGCATTTCTCGACGACACCGCGCTTGCGCGTCGGGTAGTCCGGATATATTTCCTTGATGTACGGCCGGGGATCTCGCCAGTTGAAACTGCGTGAGCCATAGGGGCACGCCACCACGCAATAGCGGCAACCGATGCAACGGTGCATGTCCATCATGACGATACCGTCGTTCTGCCGTTTCCAGGTCGCCTGCGTCGGGCAGACCCGGACACACGGAGGATTGTCGCAGTGGTTGCAGAATACGATTGCCGGTGATTCACGAACCTCATCCTCGAGGAATTTATGGTCGGACGACGGAAACGCTCCTTCGAAATCCTGCTTCCAGATCCATTTGACTTCATCTTTGGGATTGCCGAGGTCGGGTACGTTGTGGACGTGGTGGCAGGCATTGATGCAATCTTTACAGCCGGTTTGCTCGCGGCATTTTTTCAGATCGATTACCATCGCCCAGCGTTTGGCCGTCAGGGGAGGGGCATCGGTCGTGGGTTGTGATACCGGAAGTCCGGTCGTATCGTCGACCAGTTCACCCAGCACCTTCTTGCCGCCGATCCCGGTGGCCACCGTTATCCCGGCCAGCTTTATGAAATTACGTCTATTGATTCCCATCGGCCACCTCCGTCGTTGTCTCCTTGGGTTCTATATGACACTGCCAGCAGTATGGAGTTACGGCCATATAATTGTGGCACTGGTCGCAGAATTCGGCCTTGTTCGGATGACATTTCATGCACGTATTGGACAGGCTCATCTCGTATTCCTTGCCGTCGGGAGCGGTAAACATCCTCTCATTATTACGCACGACTTTGTCACGCCAGATATCGAGCATGTCCATATGTTTACGTCTCATGAAATCGGCCGAGGCCATGCACTGCTCGCCGACCGTGACAATTTTCGGGTTAGGCGTATAGTCGGCCTTGCCGTTAGCCACGTTGAACCAGATCGGAAAAGTGACCAGGATCAGAAATATGACAATACCGAATATTATTTTTCCACCGTCATACATCTTTGGCTGCCTCCTTTCCCTCGGCTTCAACGGGTTCCGGTTCGGGGTAAGGCGTTCCGCGAAGGTCGGTGGCCCGCCTGGTTTCACTTTTCAGGACCAGAGCGTTGCCGACCATCTCGTGAATGCCGCCCACTTCGACGTCCGGTACCCAGTATTCCAGTAGCGGCGGAAGCGTCGCTTTATCGATGGCGCAGATACACAGCAAAATATTGGTGCCATATACGTCGTGGTTGTACTTCACCGCGTTGGCTCTCGGTAAACCTCCTCGCAGGCGCATTTCTAGGTTTTCATCGGTTCCGAGCCCGGAACCGCTGCCACAGCAGAAAGTCTGCTCCCGAATCGTGTTTTCCGGCATTTCGTGGAAGTTATTGCAGCAGTTCTTTATTATATATCGCGGCTCTTCCAGAAGACCCATTGCGCGGGCCGGGTTACACGAATCGTGAAAAGTAACGTTCCAGTGATCGTTGCGGCTGGGGTCAAGCTTGATCTTGCTGTTTTTGATCAGGTCCGACGTGAATTCTGTAATATGCACCATCTTGGTTGATTTCGTGTTTTCGAAGACCGTCCCGGTTATGGGACTCCTGGGAACTTCCAGAAAATCGGCCGGGCCGTTCATGGTGTCCATGTACTGGTGCAATACGCGCCACATGTGACCGCATTCGCCGCCCAGAATCCATTTGACTCCGAGCCGTTTGGCTTCCATATACATTTTGGCGTTGAGCCGTTTCATTACCTGGTTGGAATGAAACAGCCCGAAATTGCCGCCCTCGGATGCGAACGAACTCCACGTATAATCCAGCCCGATTTCGTGGAAGAGGAGTAGATAGCCGAGAAGGGTGTAGTAGTGAGGCGACGCGAAGTAGTCGGCCGACGGTGCAATGAACAACACTTCCGCGCCTTTTTTATTTATCGGTGCTTCCACTTTGACACCGGTCAACTCTTCAAGTTCATCAACAGCAAATTCGAGACTGTCTTTGAAACCGTGCGGTTGAATCCCGAGATGGTTCCCGGTACGGAAGCAATTCGCGGCCGGCGTCACGATCCAGTCGATATTCAAACCGACCAGATTCAAAAGTTCGCGGGCCATCATGGTGATTTCCGCAGTATCGATACCGTACGGACAAAAAACAGAACAACGGCGGCATTCGGTGCACTGGAAGAAGTAGTAAAACCATTCTCTTAGTACTTCCTCAGTCAGCTCGCGCGCTCCGGCGATTTTGCCCATGATTTTTCCGGCGGTGGTGAAGTCTCTACGATACACTGACCGCAGCAGTTCGGCTCTCAGGACCGGCATGTTCTTGGGATCGCCGGAACCGATGAAATAATGACATTTATCGGCACAAGCTCCGCAACGCACACAGATGTCCATGAAAACCCGGAACGACCGGAATTTGTCCAGACGCTCGCGCATGCCCTCAAGGATAATTTCTTTCCAGTTTTCCGGCAGTTTCCAGTCGGCATCCATCGGCTGCCATTTGCGCGCGAAGGGAAGACCCAGGTATTTGGCTTTATCCGCCACGGCCCCGTAATTGTACGTGCCTTTGCGGAAATCGACCGGGGTATCCATCCACGACTTTTCCGGCAGCCGATAGCTGATATTGGCCAGCTCTTCCGGTTTCAATTTATCGTCTGCCATAATTTATTCCTTCTCCAGCGGCATGTCGGCCGCTTTCATGAGTTCACGAAATTCGTCTTCGTATTCTTCGTACGTATGCACCTTGACGTCGGGATTCCACGGATTTATATGCCGACGGCTGCGGCTGTTGTTAGCCAGGTTGCGGGTCGGGCTCAAAAAGACGCCGCCCATATGGACCAGCTTGCTCATCGGGAAGTAGATCAACAGGGCACAGACCAGAAAGAGGTGGATGAAAAACATTGACTCAAGTCCCTGCGGCAACGTGGGGGAGAAAGTCATCAGGCCAATGGCAAGCTCTTTAACCGGAATAAGCTCGGCCTTAAAGGTTTCAGTATAACGCATGAGGATACCGGTTAGAGCAATGCCGCCAATCAGGAACAAGGGGAAGTAATCCGCCGCCAGGGAGATGTATCGAACTTTCGGATTAATCACGCGGCGGAAGAACAAAAAGGCCAGTGCGGCCAGGATGATGCCGTCGGTGATGTAAAAAATAGGCAGGCCTACCTGGAAAAAGCCATCGAGGTTTTGAAGAATCACTACAAAACCCGGTATCGGTTCCACAAAAAACCTGAGATGCCTAAGGACGATAACGAGAAAACTGTAGTGAAAAGCCAGGCCGGCCATCCACAAGTACTTTTCCGATCCGTAAACAAGGCGCGGGCCTTTCTTAAGGGCCATCTTGGTGTTCCGAAACAGCGACCGGAAAAAGAAAATTTCCAGAAGCATGCGGACAAAAACCTGCCAGCCCGTGGCCGGGCTTTCCAGCTTACTTTGCTTAATCCAGGGCAGAGTCTTTTGCTGCCCGCAGGTTGTCGGAATCTTGAACGGCACCGGCGATTTGGCCCATTTCAGAACTCTGTATATCAATCCGAAAATAAACATCGCCAGGGCCAGATACGGGATTATCACCCCGAACAGGTAATGCAGCCCGAGCGAGCCGGCACCGACATAAGCGATTAGTGTCAACACCAGGACTGCTACAAGGGAAAAGATCATACCCATAGTCGGCACGCTCCTTTCCTATGCCTGCGATCACGATCCATCATACGTTGCATCCCCTTCCTGACCTGTTTTATCATTAAAAATATCTGATCTGTCCATAAGCTTCTGAATCCGCCGCTGGGCTTCCCGAATGCGAATATCGCCCATAAGTTCGCGAATCGACGAATAACAATCGAAAGCCGCCAGAACCAGATTGTCGACCTTGGCGTCGAAATCAAGCAGTTCGGAATCCAGGTTTGCATCGGATTCTTTTATCATCGAATGCCGACGGATGATTCCCTTTAGCAGGAAAAATACCGCCACTACCTGTGATGGTGCAAAATCCTGGACATTGCGGACCTTCACGATGTTGTCGATAGCCAGAAGCACTTCGTTACGTTCGGCGTCTCCGGTGAGTCCGTCGAAGATGGTTTCGATATTACTCCGATAAGTGTATCCGACCGGATTAGCAAAGCGGTCCTGCTCTTTTATCAGGAAATTAGAGGTATCCTGAGGATATGACTGCAATATGGCATCGAACCATATCCTCAAAATATCATTTTTATTTTCCTTTAAAAGATTTGTCAGATTCATGTTACTTAACGGTCCAAGTTATTTTTTTCACATAAGGAGTTAAAATAAAACAGGCCTGGCGTAATGAACGGGGCTCGGAATTACATCCGGCGGACCAACCTGCTTTGCTTGCTCCAATCAAAACGGGATCAGGGAAAACTCGACCGGGAGTTTTCCCTGAAATCCGTAACTTAGAAATTACACACAACCGGTCGGTTTGGCCAACCCGGCGACTTTACAGGCGCCTTTGGCAGGACCCGACGGGAAGAGTTCATAGACCTTCTTCAGCGGGAAGCCGGTCTCTTTGCAGAGCTTACGAATCATCGGGGCAATCCCGAACTTGAGATAGTAGTCTCTCAGGTAATTGACCAGTTTCCAGTGTTCTTCGGTGAGGTTGTCTACGCCTTCGGTCGTGGCCAACGCTTTCGCGACTTCTTCATTCCAAACATCGGGATCTTCCATGAAGCCATCTTCATCGACGTCGATTTTGATTTCGCCATGTTCAAAAACTGGCATCTTGCATCCTCCAAAATTGAATTTAACGTTAAATGGTTTGCTTTTCTCTTAAAACATTTCAATGTAGCCGCACGGGCAGTTTTCCGCGCACTTGTCGCAGCCCTTGCAGAATTCAAGTTTAAATTTGTACTTCTCGCCTTTAATGAGCGGTTTGATAATCGCGTTATCCTGGCAGTAGCTCCAGCACGTGCCACAGTCAAAGCACATTCCGCAGCTCATGCACCGCTTGGATTCAGCCACCGCCTGATCCGCCGTCAATGTTTGCGCGATTTCGGTCGTAAGCTCTTTGAAGCGGTTCTCAACCGATAGTTGACTTACCTGGACGCGCTCTTTCGTCTCATAGAAGTCCAGCTTCATCTTTTCGTGGCGGATTATACCCATCTCTTCCGGTTTGGCAATCGTCGTCCCGCGCAGGGTGGCGTCGATGGCTTCAGCAGCCCTGCGACCATGATAGACGGCCGTAATGGCGATATCGAGATTGACGTTGTCGCCACCGGCATATATCTGTTCATCCTTGGTGCGGTAGTTGTCGTCAACTTTTATCCAGTCGCGTCCTTCACGAAGGCCCTCAAAACCGGTGAAGTCGGGTTCCTGGCTTATAGCTGCGATCAAAGTCGTGAACTCCAGGTCGAACGTTTCACCTTCGATCGGCACCGGGCGACGGCGTCCCGAGGCGTCCGGTTCACCCAACTGCATCTTCTGACATTTCATACCGGTCGCTTTGCCACCGTTGGTATATATTTCAGCCGGTGCGGCCAGATAGTGAATGGTGACCGCTTCTTCATCGGCACCATCGATTTCCTCGTCGATGGCGGGCATTTCTTCGCGAGTACGACGATACAATATCGTCACTTCGGCTCCAAGACGGCGCGACACGCGCGCGGCATCGATAGCGGTATCACCGCCGCCGACCACGACTACCTTGCTGCCGACGTCGACCGTTTCACCGGAATTTATCTTGTTCAAAAACTGGGTCCCGGTCCAGACATTGGAGGCGTCCTCACCGGCCACTCCGAGCTTGTATCCCTGGTGCGCACCGAGCCCCACAAAGACCATCTTGTACTGACTTTTGATATCATCGAAGGGAACCTCTTTACCGACCGCGGTATTGAGTTTAAGCTCCACGCCCATATCCAGAATGCGCTGGATTTCGGCGTCGAGGACGGCGCCGGGGAGACGGTAGTCGGGGATACCATAGCGAAGCATACCGCCAGCCTTCGGAAAAGCCTCGAAAACCGTAACCGGGTAACCGCGACGGGCCAGATGATAAGCGCAGCTCATACCGGCCGGGCCGGACCCGATAATGGCGATTTTTTCTTCGTGTTTTTCTTCAGACAGCATCTTGGGTTTCAAACCTTTTTCGAGACCATAGTCGCCGACATGCCGTTCGAAGGCGTTGATCGAAACGGCGCCTTCTTTGGCGGCGCGATTGCATTCCGTCTCGCACGGGTGAGGGCAGACACGACCGCACACAGACGGGAACGGAGTCGTCTCGGCGAAAATCTGCCAGGCCTGTTCCATCGCCTGGTCATAGGTTTTTTCGTAATCCTCGGCCTTGTTAACGGTCATCAACGCGGCGCGGATTTGATTGTTGTTGGGGCATTTATTGATACACGGGGGTATCTTTTCGACGAATTTAGGCCGTCGCGATGATTGCTCTTTGCCCGATCCGCCTGCGGCGCCCCCGCCGTGCTTGACCTTAAGGCTCTTTTTCTTTCCTACTAAACCCATGTTGCCTCTCTTATTCGAGAAATATTATTTCATATTTGTGCCTGGCCCCGCATTTTAAGCGGCACCGGCCCGCGCCGGTACACCCGGGGAATTTATCTCAAAAAAATCTGCTTCTCCGTTTTTATATCTTCGGGCCAGCTCGCAAAATCTCTCGGCCCATTCGGGATGACCGTCGGCATGGATATGCGTATAGACGGCCAGGCAATTTTTAAATATCAACCCGTCGCGATTGTTACCGAGTCCCGTTCCCTTTTCGACTTTCATGCAAGTACTGATTGTACCATCAAAATTCAGAGGAGCCGAATAATGAAACTCGTGCCCTCGTATTATGGTACCCACGGCGAATATCGGGTTGGCCGCGTCGAGTTCAAGAGCCGTGTATCCGTGCCCTTTGGGCTTCTTGTGCATCGACAGGTCAATCTTGTATACCCCGGCCATTTGATATGTTTTATCCTGATAGCGCAGGGAGCGGCAGAGGAGTATCAAACCGCCGCACTCGGCATAAATGGGAAGCCCGTCTTCGGCGGCTTTTTTCAATGATGCCAGCAGCAGTCGGTTGTCAGAAATTTTTTCGGCTTGTGTTTCCGGAAAACCGCCGCCGATATACAAGCCGTCGATATCTGGCAGGGATGAGCTTTCCATCGACGATATCTCGATCAATTCGGCACCGTTGTTCTGCAGCGCTTCGAGGTTTTCCGGATAATAAAAGGTAAATGCGGAGTCTTTGAAATAGCCGATCTTTGCGTTCGGCTTTGACTCAGTACGTCTGTTTGTTTCTTCAACGTCAAGTTGCGGGGCCTTATTGGCCAAACGTACTATGCCTTCCATATTCAGGTACTTATCGGCTATCTCGTAAAGTTTCTCGCCGAGGGCATTACTGCGGTCGTATTCCGACGGTGTCACCAATCCCAGATGACGGGACGGTATGATCGTTCCGTCTTGATCCAGCTTGGGAATGGCCCCGAGGACCGGAAGGCCGCAATATATTTCTATGGAATCGATAATAATTTTTTTGTGTCTTTCACCTGCGACTCGGTTCAGAATTACCCCGACGATGTTGACGTCAGGGTCGAAGTCGATGCATCCTTTCACCAGCGCCGCAACGGTACGCGTCGCCTTGGTGCCATCGGCTATCAGAACCACGGGAGCTTTCAACAACTTTGCGAGTCCGGCGGTGCTGTGTGTCCCGTCGACGTCGAGTCCGTCAAACAATCCCCGGTTGCCTTCTATGATCGACAATTGGTTCGAAGTGGAGTGCAGGCAAAATGAACGATAGACGTTATCTTCACCGGCGAGGTAGGTGTCGAGATTGTGGCAAGGCGATCCCGCGAAATGACTCAACCAGGCCGAATCGATATAATCAGGACCTTTTTTAAATACGGAAACAGCCGCAGCTTTCTGCCGATAGTGCGACAGAAAGCTTAGGCTTGTTATCGTCTTTCCCGAATCGCCGGACAAGCCGGCGAATATTATCCGCGGTTTTTGTTCAAGCATGGTTGCGGCACCCGCGCGCCGCGGATGTTAATTCGCGGCGCCTTCTTGGTGCGGAATCTCTATATAGCT
>CAZMWI010000075.1:0-14748 GCA_964569945.1 uncultured Ignavibacteriaceae bacterium | reverse complement strand
GTGGCCTTCCCATTCCGGCTCCAGGGGCGTGACATTGACGATGATGCCGCAGCGGGCGTAGGTCGATTTGCCCAGGCAGATGGTTATTACTTCGCGCGGAATTTTGAAATATTCCACCGAGCGCGCCAGGGCAAACGAGTTCGGGGGGACCAGAATGGATTTCGCCTTTACGTCGACGAATGATTCGACCGAAAAATTCTTGGGGTCGATAACTTCGGAGTTAACGTTGGTGAAGATTTTGAACTCATCGGCAACCCGGATATCATAACCGTAGGATGACAAACCGTAGCTGATGCCTTTTTTGATCAGTTTGGCCGAAAAAGGCTTGATCATGGCGTGTTTGGTGGACATTTCCCTGATCCAGCGATCGGATTTAACCGGCATTATATTCCTCCATGTGCATAACCGTTAATATTATGCACTTATTACGGCTAAGTTGCGGCCTAAAGTAAAAATACTTAGGTCGACTCTTTGGCGCTTTTTTCTCCCTGTCGCCGCATCATGTCACTGATTGAATATTCGTCGAAAACAGCCATCAGCTTGGATTCGGCTTTTTTCAGGACGTCGCGAACCGGGCAATACTCGGATTTGGGGCAATCGTTCGGGTGCTTCAGACACTTGGCAAGACTGTACGGTCCCTGTATTGCCTCAATAATCTGGCGGGCGGTAATATCATCGGGGCTGTTAATCATACTAAAGCCGCCGCGGATGCCGCGATGTGACCTCACGATTCCGGCCCGAGTCAGGTTCTGAAATATTTTGGCCAGAAATTTTTCCGGCACATCTTCAGCCTTTGCGATTTCGGACAAAGGAACGACCTTATCCTCACCGGCCCGGGCGAGGTAGATAACTCCTCGCAAGCCATATGATTCGGCCTTCGTAAACTGCATCTTTCCGTCCTCCCCTGTTGCCGGTCAATTTTATTGTCCGGCCGTTGTCAAAAGGCGGTACTTCACCGTTGATGAAAATAGAGCGAAAAGCAGATAATGTCAATATTCTTTATGTTATTTTTTTCACAAATTGAAGTCCTTTTTCTATTGCCTTTCTTGGTGATTTGCCCGTAAATGGTAAGTAGATTATTGCAAAGATTGCCAAAACAGGCGCTTTATTTTGTTTATAAAATGAAATTGAAACCGACCAAATCAACCCTCACAGCTTATTCATCGGACGGCTCTATTTACGCTGTTGAACCGCGCCGGATTCGGCAGACGGAATCCGTCGATGAAATTGTCGCCGCCATCGCCGAAGCGAGACAGGAAGGGATATCAGTCACGCCGCGGGGAGGAGGCACCGGTTTGGCCGGAGGAGCCGTCGGCAGCGGCATAATTCTCGATTTCGGGAAATTCGGGGAAATTGAGAACGTTGACACGGCGTCCAATACAGTGACGACCCAGGTCGGAATAATTTACGAAGAATTGAATCTTGCTTTAAGGCCGTATGGCCTGTTTTTCCCACCGGACCCCTCGTCGGGCGATTCCTGTCAGCTAGGCGGAATGCTGGCGAATAATTCATCGGGGCCGAGATCGGTTAAGTACGGTCTGACGTCGAATTTCGTGGAAGAATTGGAAGTGGTTTTATTCGATGGACGGATAGCCAGGTTGAAAAAGTTAGCGATCGATTCTGATGAGCAAAGAACTTTCTTTGATGAATACCCGCAATTTCAAAAGGCTTACAATCTGCTCCGCGAAAATGCTGATTTGATTAAAAGCAAATGGCCGAATCTTAAAAAGAACTCGGCGGGATACAATCTCAAACAAGTAGTCGGTGATTTCGACCGGGGGATATTCAATATCCCGGCACTGTTTGTCGGATCAGAGGGAACGCTGGGCATTTTTGCCAAAGCTACGTTAAGGCTTTTGCCGCTTCCGGAGAAAGTGCTCACAATTCGGTTGTACTTTAAATCGCTGGTCGACGCGGGAAGAGCGGTGCAGCCGATCAAATCGCTCGGTCCGGCCGGACTGGAGGTTGTCGACGGTTCCACTCTCGATTTGATTGGCCGCGAAAAGCACGGTCTTCCTAAAGAAGTCGCGGCGCTGCTTTTGGTCGAATTCGACGAGGACATCACCGCTCAAAAAAACGCCTTTGATAATATCGCCGGATCGTTGAATCTGATTCTTCCACCGGAGTACGCCCACGACGCCGAGAAAACCGCCGCGCTCTGGAAAGCCCGCAAGGCCATCGTGCCGACGCTGTACCGTCACCACCCCAAACGCCGTCCACTGGCGATTATCGAAGATGTTTCTCTTCCGCCGGAACAGGTGCCGCCGTTTATCGAGTATGTCACCGAACTGTTTAACAGCCACGGATTGACGTTCGGAGTTTTTGGGCATATCGGTGACGGCAACCTGCACCTGCGGCCGCTTCTTGATCTGAATGACAGTGATGATTTCGAACTGGCGAAAAAACTCTATGAACAGGTTTATGAAAAAGTAATCAGCCTGGGCGGGTCGACCACGGCCGAGCACGCCGACGGGCGTCTGCGGACGCCGATGGTGCGGCGGTTGTACGGCGCAAAAATATATGACATATTCGTGCAGTTGAAAAATATTTTCGATCCCGACCGGGTTCTATCACCGCATAATATAACCGGCGAGGTCGCTTTTACCGACGATATCGACTTCGAGAAAATCAAATCGTACTGCGCCGCCTGCGGCAAGTGCAACGGCTATTGCCCGGCCTACGACATATTCCGACGTGAAGACCAGTCGCCACGCGGCTGGCTGCGCATGATCAATCAATCCGGCGCCGACCGCAGCGAACTCATGCAGTATTTGTCGTACTGTCTTAACTGCAAGAACTGTGCAACCGTCTGTCCGGCGGGGGTCGACATCGCCGCCGAGATAATTAAATTCAAGAGTCAGAAACCGTCGGAGATATCCAAAGTCATCATCGCCGGGGTGGACTATCAACCGCTGTTCAACCTGGCGCTGACGATCGGACGCTTCATGCAGCCGGTGACCAAAAGTGAGTTCGGCAGGAAAATGGCTGCTATTCCGGCCGGACCGATGTTTGGCTGGGATAAATCTGTCGCCCTGCCGCAGATCGCCAAAAGGCCGCTTCGCCAGAGATTCGCCGACCGGGTCGGTTCATCCGGTGAAGTGGCATTCTTCCACGGCTGCGCCGACAATTGGTTCGGGTCAAAGGTCGGTGAGGCGGTGTTCAAGGTCTTTGACCGGCTCGGCATAGATATCAAAATTCCCGAGCAGAAATGCTGCGGCCTTCCGATGGAAGTGTATGGTCACCATGATAATTTGACTTCCAAAGCAAAATATAATATCGACCGGCTGGAGAATTTTCAGGCAGTCATCAGCGGCTGCGCCTCATGCCTGCATAAATTACAAGAGTACGCCGAACTTTTAAAAGACGATCCAGAGTATGGTCCCAGGGCCGCGAATCTCGCCGGACGATGTTTCGATATCAGTCAGTATCTGAACGTGCGGAATATTGATCTGTCGCGGTTCGAAAAGGAAAATAGACTCCGTGTTACATTCCACAATCCCTGTCATCTGAGGGCAGCCGGACTGCATAAGGAGCCGGAGAAACTACTGGGTAAATTAAAGAATGTTGAAATTATCGCTCCTTTGCATGCCGATCGCTGCTGCGGACAGGCGGGATCGTACGGTTACACGCATTTCCGCGAAGGCCGGCGAATTTTCGAAAAGAAGAAATACGCCTACGAGGATATCGAAGCCGATTACCTGATGACATCATGTCCGGCCTGTCAGATGAAAATAAGATCGGAACTTAACGGCCGGTTCAAGGTTGTTCATCCCATAGAGATACTGGCAGATTTGTTGAATTAAAAGTTTTTACGAGGGGAAAGATATGGCCGAGGATTTCAATGAAATAAAAGAAAAAGGTCTGTTGGTCGTTTATACCGGCAACGGTAAGGGCAAGACGACGGCGGCGCTGGGCATGACGGTCCGGGCAGTCGGCTACGACTGGAAAATCTGCATCGTGCAATTTATCAAAGGTAGCTGGAAGTACGGTGAGCTCGACGGCATCAAGAAGCTGGCACCGAACGTGGAACTGAACGTCATGGGACAGGGATTTGTCGGGATTGTCGACGATGACAAACCGTTCGAGGACCACCGCACAGCCGCCAAGAAGGCGTTTGAACTGGCAAGAGAAAAGATGCTGTCCGGGAAATATCAGCTTGTCATACTCGATGAGTTGAACGTGGCGGTTTCGCTGGGGTTGATATCCGACGACGAACTGCAGGAACTGGTCGAACAAAAGCCGGAGATGCTGCACCTGGTCATTACCGGTCGCGGCGCAACCCAGTGGCTGATTGACAAAGCCGACCTGGTTACCGAAATGACCGAGATCAAACACCCGTACCAGAAAGGCATTCTGGCCCAGAAAGGTGTCGACTTTTAAGTTCGGTCCATATAAAATTCCTTGAAAAGATTCCTCGGAACCAATATTATTCAATCTTGTTGATAGTGTAACTATTAAAGGGTGTATTGACCCAACGCGAGGGAGCGACAATGGCGGAAAAAAACTATGATATAGTGGTAGTCGGGGGAGGGCCGGGAGGACTCACGGCCGGAATGTACGGAGCCCGGGCGAAGATGAAAACGGTATTGCTGGAAAAATATCTCCCCGGCGGGCAGATCGCCAACACAGAAGAAGTTGAAGATTATCCCGGTTTCGAACTGATATCAGGCGCCGAATTGGCCACGAAAATGGCCGACCACGCCAAGAAATTCGGTCTGGAAATCGTCTCCGACGAAGTTAAAGAAATATATTGCGAAGGTAACGACAGGATCGTGGTCGCCGCCTCGGGCGACATCTACCGCGCCAAGGCTGTCATAGTCTCGACCGGCGGCTCGCCGACGCTGCTTAAGATTCCCGGAGAAAAAGAGTTTGCCGGCAAAGGGGTTTCGTATTGCGCTATCTGTGATGCCAATTTCTTTAAGGGTGAGATTATCGCGGTTGTCGGCGGGGGAGATGCAGCCGTCGAAGAGGGCATGTTCCTGACCAAATTCGGCAGCAAAGTTATACTGATACATCGCCGCGATGAACTCCGGGCCCAGAAAGTGATTCAGGACCGGGCATTCAAAAACGAAAAAATGGAATTTATATGGGATACCGTGGTAGAGTCGATTGAAGGTGACAACAAAGTGAGAAAGTTGTCTCTCAAGAACGTCAAAACCGGAGAGGAATCAACGATCGAAGTTGGCGCTATTTTTATATTCATCGGCTTTCATCCCAACTCAAATATTTTCCGAGAGGAACTCAAGAAAGACTCGAGTGGGTATATTATCACCGACGACAAAATGGAAACGTCGATCAAGGGCATCTATGCCTGCGGTGATGTGCGGCATCAGCTGGTGCGGCAGATTACCAATGCAGTCGGTGACGGCACAACCGCGGCCATGGCAGCCGAAAAGTATATCGAATCGATGCACGATTAGGCTGTATGGCAATATAATTTAAAAAGCCCCAATTCGGGGCTTTTTTGTTGTTTGAATTGCAACAATGTTGCATTGGAATGCAACGTTGGAATTGTCGGCCTGTTCGGTCGCTTTGGGGCAAACTTTGCGTAGTCAATAAATTAATTGTAGTCAAACTGGATAGGGAGGTGGTCATTGACTATATTGAATTATACTGACTTGCGGGCACATTACTTGCGTTGAAAAAAACGGGTCTAAGAACATTAAGACCTTAGAGTTGTTAGAGATATAGGGAGTGGTGCGCGCTGTTTACAGCCACCTGACGTTAGAGTCGGGCATCCCCCCTCCACCACTCCCTATTATTTTATTCCCCCGATGTTATATAATCCCCGGCTTTGCCGATAACTTCACAAAATACTTAATTGCAGCCAAACGAGAACTCCAGCCCTGCCTTAATGTTATGGCCGGGCAACCCTGAGGTTAGACCTAATGTCGAAAATAAAATCACAGACTCTGCTCGCGCGAGTTTCTACCCTGATGATGATTCACGTAGTCTTCATATTTGCCGCCCTGGCGCTGGTTCTTCTGTTTGGCAATGACCGCTGTATGTTATCGCAGCATTTCAAGACGATGGATGACCGTCTAAGCTCTGCCACCGGAGAAATATTAAACGCCATCGATCACGCCGATATTACCAGCCCTGATGATCCCAGAGTCGAGCCGCTTCTCGCCATGTATTTGAAAAAATACGACTGTTTCACGAGCATAAAGCTTATCCCGTTGCACAAAAAGGCCGGTTCACTTCCGCAAATACAGGGCTCGAAAGCATCGAACGCGGGTGAAGAATCTACCGACGGAGCGGTTGCCAAACCTTCGGGGCAGAATAAAATACTGGCCAGTTTGTCCGACGACAGGAATTTTATAACGTATTTCGTGTCTCCGCAGTCGCCCGATGCACCGTTCGCCCTGAGCGTGACGGTCGGTAACGTGCTTTTGTCCAACAGCAGTACCGATGTAGCTTATGTACTTGTCCTGCTTTTTCTGGTGTCCACGCTGATTTCGCTTTTAATGGTGAATTTGATTCATAAAAATGTTCGCAGACCACTCAAAGAACTGGTGACCGGATTTAAGAAGACTGCCCGGGGTGAGGAATACGAGATCGAGACTCATTATGCCGAAAAAGATATGGCTTACCTCTGCGGTGCGTTCAATGATATGGTCGAAAGTCTGAGCGACAACCGTCAGAAACTGGAAAACACCAACCGTCAATTGCGCCAGTCGAATAAAGCCTTGCGGGAGTCGGAATCGATTATGACATCGCTTATAGATTATTCTCCAGACGCCATAATCGTGACCGACATGAACGACCGGGTGACAATATACAACCTGACGGCAGCTGAAGATTTCGGTTACGATCAGAACGATATGCTCGGCGTGAATATCGATGATTTGATAAAGTTACCGTCGGATAACACTAATGTGATCAGCCCCGGTGACGAACCTCAATGTCAGGAAATCATTTGCCGTCAGCGCAAGGGGCGGAATTTCCCGGCGCTTATGGTTCAAACCCAGTTGATACTGGGTGGTCACAAGCCGGCATCGAAATTGTATTTCCTGAAAAATATTTCCGAATCAAAAAACTATCAGGAGATGGTTATCAAGCTCGACCGGATCGCGTCGAAAGGCAAGATGGCCCGCGACATAGCGCACGAAATAAATAACTATCTCGCCATACTGCAGGGAAACCTGGAGCTTCTCCCGATGCTTCTGGCCAAGGGGGATCAGGAAAAAGTTTCGAAGAAAATCGAATTGATGCGCGGGACGGTCGATAACATTACGAAATTCACCAAGGGTCTAAGCCGGTTCTCCGATGAAAACAGCGATTTCAGTAAGGAAGACCTGAACCAATTGGTCGAAAACCTGATTGCCTTCGTCAAACCGCAAAACCGGTTCGACGATATCGAATTCGAGACGATCCTGGCCGACAATATTCCGCTGGCCGAAGTGGACGTCGGTCAAATTCAGCTGCTTCTGGTCAATCTGCTTTATAACGCCTCCGAGGCCACGAAAGACAGTAACGGTTCTCAGAAGATCGTGATTGCCACGGCGTATGATGAAAATACCGGTAATTTCTCGATAAGCGTCACCGACAACGGTTGCGGGGTCGATCCCGAAAACCGCGAGCGACTTTTTGTCAATCGTTTCAGCACCAAGCAGGGTGGTAACGGCCTCGGACTTATTACCGCGAAGAACGTCATCGATAATCATCACGGACAAATCAGTTACGCCTCGGCCGAGCCGGGATCGGTGTTTACAGTTTCGATCCCGTGCCGACGGGCCGTCGCCGACGAGCCCGAATCGACGAATGAACCCGCCGCCACGGCCGGGTAGTGGTCCGCGATTATTATTGACCGGTCCTTCAAAAAATCCTAATATCTCTTCATGGCCGCAAACTCCGACAAGCAAAATCCACCCGGAATAAGTCTGAAAATCGCCTTACCGGTGATTATCGCAACCGGCATGCTGCTGTTTGTCTTTACGTATCTCGGCATACAAAAAAGCCGTCAGGACAGTCTGGAACTGCTGAAACGTCAGGGCTCGGCGCTGACCGAGGCGCTGGCTCTTTCGGCGGACAATGCCATCAAAGCCAATTCGTTTTTCGATCTGTTGGTTCGGGAGAAGTTCAGCGACATGACATCGTTTCTGGCGTCGCGTCCCGATTTCGATTATTCCGGTGAAGAGCTCGATGATTTTTCGTCAAGTTACGGTGTCGATGCCATATTCGTGTTCGATACGGCCCTGAACGTCACGACGTACGGCACCCGCGGGGCGTTCATCAATCCCGACAAAATCCTCGACGATTCCTTCGGGGATCTGGAAAAATTCCAGGCCGATTCGGTCGAATTCAACAATCTGGAAACCATCTATGGTGACTTGCCGAGCCAGGTAACGATGTACTATTTCGAGAAGATCAACGATAATAAGTACATCGTCATGATCGTGGCCGACGCTCTGTTCTACACGGAGTCGAAAAAATCGATAGGCATCGGATATCTGGTGCAAAATATCGGACGCGAAATAGGCATTGAGTACATTTTCTACCAGACGCCGGACGGAATCATATTTTCTTCGCGCAAGCTCGAACCGGTGCTTAAGATCGAAAAAGATCCGTTCCTTCAGGAAGCGTTGAAATCGGACACCGCCCTGACTCGTCAGATTACGGTCGGTGACAGGAAAGTCCTTGAACTGGCGCGGGCATTTCACAGTGATGAGTACGGCGACGGGGTCTTTAGATTGGGGCTGTCACTCGAAAAATACGATACGATTATAGCCGGATTCGACCGTCAGATGATTGCCCTGAGCCTGGTGATATTCGCAGTAATCGTGTTGTTTATTCTCTACTGGCAGGGCAAGCAGAAGCGTCTGTTATTGAATAGGTCGATGCAGAGGATTCAATCTTTGACGGAGATGGTTTTTGAGAGCGTCACATCGGCGCTGGTCGTGATTAAAAAAGACCTGAGCGTCGAGATGGCTAATCGGGCGTTTTATGAGCTGTTCGGAGTCAACGCCGAGGAGTTTATCGGAGAAAAATGGCCGGAGCAGGCCTTTGCGGAAGCCATCCCGTTCGAAAGTTGTCTTTCGGGGAAATTAGCTGCCGATGAATTCGAGGCGGAATATCATAGTCCGCAGGGACCGCGCAATTTGTTGATTAATGTGGCTCCCCTGCACAATTATAAAAAGGAAATCTCCGGCGCGGTGGCGGTAATTTATGACTATACAGAAATTAAGGAACTCGAAGAAACTGGCCGCCGCAAACAAAGGCTTTCGGAGATGGGTGACCTCGCCGCCGGTGTGGCCCACGAAATAAGAAATCCTCTCAATGCGATATCCATCGCGGCACAAAGGCTGCTGGCCGAATTCGTCCCGGTTGAAAATAACGCCGAGTTCGAAACGTTTGCCCGTCAGATTAAATCCGAAGCCGACCGTCTGAACGCCATCGTGACCCGATTTCTGTCGCTGGCCAAGGGAGATAAAAAGCCGGGGGATAATTTCGAATTGGGGTCGATGATTGAAGGCACCATCGGCTTTTTGCGCCCGGAACTGGAAAAAAAGAAGATCGAAATCAGGACCGATATGAAATCGGGAATCAGGCTCGAAGGTTCCGCCGATCATTTCAAACAGGCCATCATAAATCTTGTCAAGAACGCCGCCGAGGCCTGTCCAACTGATGGGGGCCTGATCGAAATAAATCTGAAGAAGTTTGAAAGTACAGTGCAACTGACGATTCGCGACAACGGTTCGGGTATTTCGGAAGAGGCGCGAAACAAAATATTCAATCCGTACTATTCGACCAAGAAAGACGGCACCGGGCTGGGGCTGTCGATAGTGCATCAGGTGATCGAAGAATTCAAGGGAGAGATTCGGGTCGTGGCTCCCACTGGCGGCGGCACCGAATTCGTCATACAGATACCCAAATAAAAACGGCCCGTCCGACGGGCCGTTTCTTAATATATATCAGCGTCAGGATTACTTGACGTTCTGCTTCACCCATTCGGTCGAGACGGATTTCGGACGGGTGATCGGTGTGCCCATCGCACGATTGAGGATCAGCTGTGACAGCATACCCATCGCACGCGAAACACTGAAGAGAACCGTATAGTACGGGAATTCCTTCATGCCGAAATGATACAGCAGCGAGCCGGAACCGGCGTCGACGTTCGGCCACGGGTTCTTGGCTTTGCCGTGTTTCTCCAGAACTTTCGGAACCACATCGTAGACGCGGGCGACTGTCTGGAAAACCTCGCTGTCGGGCAAATGCTCTTTACCGAAAGCCAGGAAGGCGCTGAAGCGCGGATCGGTGACACGCAGGACGGCGTGACCGTAACCCGGAATGACCTTGCCGGAGTTAAGCGTATCCCAGGCGTGCTTTTCGATTTGTTCTTCGGTCGGTGCACCTTTGAATTGCTTGATGACTTCCAGCACCCAGCCGAGGCATTCCTGATTGGCGAGACCGTGCAGAGGGCCGGCCAGACCGTTCAAACCGGCCGAAACCGAATAGTACGCATCAGACAGAGCCGAACCGACGGTGTGACAGGTGTTGGCGCTGACGTTGCCGCCTTCATGGTCACAGTGCAGGGTCAGGTAGAGACGAATCAGCTTGGTGAAGACGCCGGTCTTGTCAGTAATGCCCAGCATGCGGGCGTAGTTGGCGCCCCAGTCGAGATCTTTCTTGTAAGGGATCAATTTGCCTTTTTTGAAACGAATACGATATACTCCGGCGGCGATGCCGGGCAGGCGGGCCAGAAGAGTCAGAGCGTCTTCGAGGGTCGGCTTCCAGTAATCGGTCTTCGTCATACCCTTGTCGTACGCTTTCTTGAATTCAGATTCTTTCTGCATGACGAGAATACCGGTATTGAGCATGGCCATCGGGTGCGAATCTTTCGGCATGGCATTAAGTACATCCCAGACATATTTGGGTACACGGGAACGCTCGGCCAGTACCTTTTGAAGAGCCGTCGTGTCGGCTTTGGAGGGAAGCTCGCCGGTGCAGAGCAGATAGAAAATTTCTTCGGGCAGCTTGTCGCGCAGGTCCATGATCGGGATACCGCGGATGACCAGACCCTTTTCGGGGTACACCACGGATGTATCGCAGATCATCGCCTTGACACCGCGCATACCTCCGTACGCCTGGGCTACGGTAACGTCGGAGATCTTTTTGTCTCCAACCGCGACCGCCAGCTTTTTCAGTTCATCACGAAGGCCGGGAATCATTTTGTTAAGTTTGTTTTGTAACGTCGCCATTTATTTTCTCCTACAGATTAATGTGTAAGTAATTTTACGATAACCCGAGTTTAATGGTCCCTTTATTTAGGTTTTAAATCGAAGCATATATAAGAGATGATCGCGATTTTGTCAAGAATGCCGGGGGCAGATTTAGTGATTTTCTTCACAAATAGTGAAATATTTTATTTTTAGGGGCGGGATTGAAAAGCTTGACCTTTATTATTTTAGCCGAAAAATTTTGCCGGGATTGAACAGGTCAACAGGATCAAATACATCCTTTATTCTTCTCATGTGGTCGATGGTCGGAGGCGTGAACTCAAGACCCAGAAAATCCTTTTTGGTCAATCCAACACCGTGTTCGCCGGTCAGGGTTCCGCCCAGTTCAAGGGTTTTCCTGAATAGCCGCGCGATAGAGTCCTGAAGAATTTCCGGCTTTATTGATTGATTTTCCGACGTAAGAAAATTGACGTGCAGATTGCCGTCACCGGCGTGGCCATAAGAGTTTACGCGAATCAGCAGTTCTTTATTCAACTGGGCCACAAAATCGACCAGCTCGGGAAGCCGCGACGGCGGCACACAGACGTCCTCCGCGATTTTTTCTTTACTCGATGCTTTGACCGCTTTAGACAAATTTCTCCTGATTTTCCAGAGAGCCTCGATTTTAGTGGGATCGGTTTCTTTTTCAAGAAGGGTTGCCTTATGGGCTCGGCATATCTCGAAAATTCGCTCGGCTTTCCTTTCAGAATCGTGGCCGTCGGTTTCAAAGAGCAGCATCGCTTCTGCCTGGCCCATTTCAATTGCAGGTTCATAAGCCACGGAGCAGGCGACGGCGTCGCCGTCGAGAAATTCCATGACCGCCGGGACAATACCCCGGGCGGTTACTTCTGCGACGGTTCTGGCGGCGTCTTCGGTTGAGCCGAAAGCGGCCAGAATGGCCGGGCCCGATTCAGGCAGGTCTATCAACCGGACGGCTATCTCGGTGATTGCCGCCAACAAGCCTTCGGAGCCGAGGAGAACCCCGGTTAGGTTGAACAGGTCACCATCGGAGTAGACGCCCGTCTTAAGCAACCGGCCGTCGATCGTAACCGCCTTGAGACCGATTATATAATCTTTGGTGACCCCATACTTGACGCAGTGAAGGCCGCCGGCATTTTCGGCGACGTTCCCGCCGAGGGTGGACTCATCGTAGCTGGCCGGGTCGGGAGGATAATACAACCCCGATGCCTCGGCCATTTTCATCAGGTCGATCGTGATTATGCCCGGGCCGCAGAGGGCCATTTTTTGGTCAGGAAACATATCGACATTGTCCAGCTTTTCCAGAGCCAGCACCAGCCCGCCGCCGACCGGCACCGAACCGCCCGTATAGCCGGTTCCGGCTCCCCGGAAAAATATCGGGATATTATCTTTGCGGCATATATTTATGGCGTCTATAACGTCCGCTTCCGATTCGGCGAACAAAATCGCCCCCGGCGTGGCGGTTATCTCTGAGGCATCTTTGTGATAGTCGGGGAAATCCGCCACGTTGAATTTAAGGCGGTCCCGGAATTTCTCTTCGAGTCGATTGAAACGTTCTTTTTTAATGGTCATAGTACAAAGACTACGAAATTGGAATTATGATTTTGAGTCGGATGGTTTCTTCGTCCCGGATTTTTCCGACTTGGGCGGGCTGCTTTTGGCCGTATCGGCTTCGGCGGCCTTTTTGTATGATTGGGAACGGTAGTCTGTCGTGTAAAATCCCGAACCTTTGAACAGGACCCCGGCTCCACCGGTGATCAGCCGACGAACCTTCTTTTTGCCGCATTCGGGGCAGGTGTCGATCGGGTTGTCGGTCATCTGCTGGAATTCCTCGAATTCATGGCCGCAGGCGTCGCATTTATACTGGTAAGTCGGCATTTCAAACCATCCTCATATTTTAATGCCGCCTGAATTGCAGGCGGCATATTAACTAATTACCTGAACAAAATCGAACGGCAAAGGTTTCGGTCGCTAAACCTTAAAATCCTGCTTGACCGGACCGGCCTGAGCGATTTCCTCGGGCGTGCCTTCCGAGAATTTCTTGAAATTCTCTATAAACAGCGCGGCCAGTTGCAGGTATTTGTTCTTGTAGGCGGCGCGGTCACCCCAGGTGTCGGCCGGGTTGAGCACTTTCTCAGGAACGCCGTCGCAGAACTTGGGCACTTCGAAACCGAACACCGGATCTTTCCTGAATTCGACTTCGAGCAGCTTGCCGTCGAGGGCCGCATTAAGAAGCGTCCGTGTGTGGTGAATGCTCATACGTTTCCCGACACCGTACTGCCCGCCCGACCAGCCGGTATTGACCAGCCAGCAGTTGGCGCCGTGCTTCGTGATCTTGTCGCGCAGAAGTTCGGCGTAATAGTATGGATGGTGCACCATGAACGGCGCGCCGAAACAGGCACTGAACGTGATTTCCGGTTCTTTGCCGAGGTCTATTTCGGTGCCGCTGACTTTCGACGTATATCCCGAAATGAAATGATACATCGCCTGTTCGGGGGTCAGTCTGGCAATCGGAGGCATAACGCCCGAGGCGTCGCAAGTTAGCATGATGATGTTTTTGGGATGTCCGGCGGTTTTGCCTTTATACAGATTATCGATGTACCGCAGGGGATAAGCCGCGCGGGTGTTTTCGGTCAGGGATTCGTCGTCCAGATCGAGTTTGCGTGTAATCGGGTCGTATATGACGTTCTCCAGTATGGTCCCGTACTTGCGGGTACAGGCGTAAATCTGCGGTTCGGCGGTGGGGGAGAGAGCGATCACTTTGGCGTAGCAGCCGCCTTCGAAGTTGAAAATACCTTCGTCGCTCCAGCCGTGCTCGTCGTCGCCGATAAGCTGGCGCGCCGGATCGGCGGATAAAGTTGTCTTGCCCGTTCCGGAGAGACCGAAGAAGAGAGCGGTATCGCCGTCTTTGCCGACGTTGGCCGAGCAGTGCATCGAGAGAACGCCGTCGCGGGGCAGAAGGTAGTTTAATACCGTGAAAATCGATTTCTTGATTTCGCCGCCATACTCGGACTGACCGATAATACAAAGCTTGCGCGCGAAATTGAGCAGGATGAAAGTCGTCGAGCGGGTGCCGTCGATTTCCGGAGTCGCCCGGAAACCCGGTACGGCTATGACCGTAAATTCCGGTATGAACTTGCGCAGTTCATCGTGCGTTTCGGCAGTGATGAACATGTTGCGCGCAAAATGTGAGTGCCAGGCCATCTCGGTGATAATTCTAACCGGCAGGCGGTAATTGGGATCGGCCCCGGCATAGCAGTCCTGTACGAACAGGTCGCGCTGCTGCAAGTATCCCTGGACGCGGTTGAAGACCTCGTCGAATTTATCCGGGTTAAACGGTCGGTTGTACTGTCCCCACCAGATATGCTCTTCGGTTTCCGGCTCGCGGACGATGAATTTATCGTTGGCAGCGCGAGCAGTCCACTCTCCGGTTTCGACCACGAACGGACCGTCGTACGACATGTGTCCCTCACCACGAAAGATGGCTTCTTCGTACAGCGCCTCGGTGGGAAGATTCCAATAGACATTATGCAGGTTGCGCAGACCCAGA
>CAZMWI010000074.1:0-14761 GCA_964569945.1 uncultured Ignavibacteriaceae bacterium | reverse complement strand
TGTACGATGGCGACTTTTAGCTGCGAAAAATCAACTCTATTATCTGAATCGTGCATCAGGCGGCTTCCTCTTCGAGTTCGACAACCGCGCGACGGGCTTTAATCGGCGACCGGGGGTGTTGCGACTTGCCAATATTCTCGCCCGGCTTTTTTAGGATGATTCTGACCGATTGCGGCACATTTCCTTTCCCCGAGATCATATCAAAATCGTGGGGTGCGATTGTCAGCCAATGGCGCAGCGAGCTTTCGAAGTCGTATTTGAATTCAAACTCGGCGTCCTTCAGAGCCTTGGGGATAATGTGGGTCGGCGTCGCGGCTTTCATGACGCGCACGGGATGTATCGGGTTTCTGAATCCGACCAGCGCTTGTACCAGATGAGAGATCGGCTTTAAAATTCGGAGCGGAATCGGAAAAACAACGGCCTTGGCGCCAATAAAGCGCTTGATAATTTTTACGAGTTCCTGCAGCGGCTCAGTCGGTGTTTCAACATAATTGTAAACGAAGTAATCTTTATCGCCTTTTATGGCGAATTCGATGCTGTCGATGAAACCGTAGATGTAGCCATACGATTTATATATTCCCGGTGAGCCCGGAAACGCGAAATAGCCTTTGGATATGGCTTGTATCATGCGCATGATATTTCCCGGATCTCCGGGACCGTACAGGACCCCCGGACGGGAGATCAAAAGACGGCGGCCGGGTTTAACCTTTTGCCACGTTTCATGGATCAGTTCAGCGGGATACTTGGAGCTGCCGTAAGGGGTTGACGGCTGAATCGGGAAATTTTCGTCGGTCGGTCCCGTAGTCGGGCCGTAAACCGATATGCTGCTGGTGAAATATATGTTATTGCAGCCGACCGCATCGGCGTAGGCGCAGATATTTCTCGCCCCGTCCAGGTTCGTTTCGTAATATTCTTCTCTGATATGCCCCGGTTCGCGATGAACGGCGGCGAGGTTGAAGATCCAGTTTGGTTTGAACTTACACAAATCCGTCGGGATCGGTTGGCGGATGTCGGTATTGGAGAAAATTATGCCCGGCTGTCCGGCCAGCGGGCTGGGACGGATATCTGCCAGATGGATTTTGTCGAAGCGCCCCGTTTTAATAAAATGTTCGGCCAGATGAGTGCCGACAAAGCCGGACCCACCGAAGATAACACAACTACTCATAATAAACCCCTGAAGATGCGAATTTCGGCTGATGAATAAACAGATTCAACCGAGTTTTTTGTAGTGAGAATCGTTCCCCTTAGCCGGATCAGTTCCCTGAAACTATACTTATTTTGTCCTATCGGCAGCATATCGTATTTCATTATTCCGTGTTGAATTCGAACGATCCGAGCCAGCTTACCATGAAGCTGACCCAGGCCGTCCCGGTGTCGTTGTTTTGCACGTTGTTTTTGTTGTGAATCCAGCCGTATCCGGCATTGACGGACAAAAACAGGTGGTTTTCAAAATAATCTGATATAGGCAAATAGCCGTTGAAACGTACGGCCGTATAAATGCTCCGTTCGACCGTCCCGGTCGGGAACGGTTCACTGTAGTCGCCGTCGACCTGCTCCCACGGGTCATCCCACGGGGCGTAAATGGAACCCTGGCCATGGCGACACCAGGCCAGTTCGATTTCGGCCGATTGCAGCGGTGTCGGCCAGAAACGCGCTACTAGCGAAAGCGAATCGGCATCGGGGCCCAGCGGGTGCCCGATCAACAGATTGCGGTTGAGATAGCGGTTGCGCGGCTGTTTTTGGTGGTAGGTGCGATTGGTGATGCGCACGTATTCAAGTTTGATGTCCGGTGAAAACGAAGAGGTTCGTCCGGATTTAAACAGCCCGGCCATATAACCGATTTCATTCGGTTCCTGATCGCCCTGGCTGCGGTTGTCGATCTGGAAGTCATCGACCAGCAACTGGCCGTAAAGCAGCACTTCGTTAACCGGTATATATGAGAAGTCCAATCCCAGCATAGTGTTATCGTCTTCGTTTTCATTGAGCTGGGCGGTGTGGAAAAATTGCAGTGGATTGAGATAGTACAGCTCCGGCGGACGTCCTTCGCCGCCGTAGATTATGGTCTCGAACAACCCCAGCCGGAATCGTTTGTGGAACATAATGTCGAGTCGGTGTCCGACCAGATAGCGATTGTCGTTGAAAGTCTCGTCGGCCAGGCGGAGAATATCAACCGAATCCGGGCGGCTTTCATCGAGCCGGGCGAAAAGAAAGCTAAACCGCAGGCGACCTTTTTTATATCGGGCCGAGAATAGATCGAGCGGCTCGGCGGTTTCGGATATCGACAGGTTTACCGGTTGTGGACCCCAGAAGACGCGCTGCCGACCCAGCGTAAGCGAGAGACCGCCTTTCTTGAAAAACAGCCCGGCGGTTTCCACGTCGCCGGCCAGTCCCCGCCAGACTTTGCCGGTATAGCCGGGATCGATTGCTTTGGCACGATCGAGATTGAACAGCACCGCCGCGCCGAAATATCGCGAGGGCTGATAGCGCAGCCCGCCCGAAAACAGAAATAGATCCTGTCGGCGGGAGTCTTTTCTTGTAATGAGTCTTTCCGAAGTTATCGAGAATAATCGTATTTTTGTATCGTCTATATCTTTCAGCAGGGAAAAGGCGGGGGAGAGATTCGGTCCCTTTTCATCGCCGAACTGGTCGTAATAGTACGGCCCAACCGCAGGGATGGCGTCGATTCGTCCTTCCCGGACGACCGTCTGATAGTGGCGGTTATAATCCAGCGCGAACGGCATCCGTCCGGCCGGATAGGTAACGTCGGCGGCTACGTTGGCAGCGCCGATGAGTACAAGTATAGCCGGTAATAATTTGCCCGGTGACATGAGGTATTTCTTCCCTGAAACAAGTTCATATCCGTTTATTTATTAAGTTCCACTTCTTCAGCTTTAAGTCCGTTTCGCATATTTATGCGGCCAGCCAGACGGTTGATCCTCGGAAAGGCATCGGCCAGTTCCTGCCGAAAGTAATTTAACGATTCCGGTTTGACTTCTTGCTTAAGCACGGTCTGCGAAGTGATCAGCAGGATCATTATAAAAAAGGCGATTATGCCCATGAGGGCGGTTGTTCTCAGGCGGCCGGGGCCGGTGAGAGCCGTGGTCAGTTCGGGGCGGTCCAGGACGCGCACGACCGGTACGTCCTTTTGGGCGTCGAGGCTCGCGGAAACATATTCCTGCATGAGGTACAGGTACGTCTGTGATTTGATGCTTACGACGCGCTTCAGGCGACCCAGGTCTTTCAGAGTCTGCGGGTCGGAGGTCATTGCCCAATCGCTGTTGTTTTCCTGATAAGCTTCGAGGATGTCTTCGGCGGCGTCGAGTTCGGTTCGGACTTTGTCGACCTGTCCGGCCAGGTATTCGGCGTTTTCTTTGGCCCGGCTGCGGCGTTCGTGCAAGTTATACTGCTCGAGCTGGCCAAGATACTGTTCGACAATTCCCTGAGACAGTTCCGGATATTCGGTTTCGGCAGTGATTTCGATTACACCTGTTTTCTTGTTGAATGTGATCGTGGTGATATTCTGAAGTTTCTTTTGCAGCGAATGGGGCTTATCGTTGTCGAAATATTCAGAGAGGGTTATTGGAATCGTTTTATTGTCTTTGCTAATCGAATATTCTTTGTTTAAAACGGCGTCCCTGATGGTTTCGGAATTCAGGATTACAGGGAACAGCTCGGATGAATTATCGTCGGTGTTGCCCAGACCGGTCAGCCCGGCCAGGGCCGAAAGGCGGGAGATCTTGCTGTCGCTGTTGCCCGAGGGTAGAATGCTGCACGACGAGGTATAAATATCCGGCAGAAAAAACATAACGGCGGCGGTTACGATCATAACCGCAATGGTGACGCTAAAAATCAACCGTTTATGCCGGACCCAGTGAGTTATAATTTCCGGCATACTCCAGCCTGATGTTTCGTCGGTTTGTTCTTCATTTAACCGAGAGCTGTCGCTATTGGGGATATTGAAAGTCAATTTTCGCTTCATCCATACTCCTGTAATTATCCGATAAGTATTCTGGCAATCCGTATGCCAAAGCAGAGGGTGAAGAAGTATTATGTTATGTCATTGAAAGACAAGTGAATAGCAGGAGTTTCCGTGCGGCGGAAATTTGACATTCGGGTCATTCGGGAAATATCTTCAAAGACGCTTTGAAAAAAATTCCGGTTTGGCTAAATGGCTCTTTGAGCGAGCTTTGTCAACAGATTCCAGGTCGTTTTGGAACATTTATCCCATGAGAAAAGAGCGGCCTGCATTGATGACTTTTGTGACATCTCGGCTTGAAGATTTTTGTCAGAAATTACCGCATCGATATGCTCGGCCAGTATTTCAGGCAGGTCGGGCTCGAAATACAGAGCGGCATCGCCGCAGACCTCGTGGTGAGGCGGAATATCCGAAACGATCACCGGGCAGCCGTGGGCCATCGCTTCGAGCGGCGGCAGGCCGAAGCCCTCATATAGCGACGGAAAAACGAACGCGGCGGCGTTTTCGTACAAGGCGGCCAGATCAATGTCATTGACCCGTCCCAGACACAGCGCCTTATCCCGGACGCCGGTATTGGCTCCCCCGAAAATCCGGGGGTTTGATTCACCGGCAATAACAATTTTCAACCGGCTTTTCTTGATATGACTCGCCGCCTCGAGCACTACCGAGAAATTTTTACGCAGATTCAGGCTCCCGACCGCCAGAATATAGGAGTCCTTTTCGAGGTCGTGATCGGTCAGGATGTGGCTCGGTGAGGTATCGATCAGGCAGTGTTCGACGCCGTGATAGATGACCGATATTTTGTCCGGGTCGGCTTTAAAGTATTTAATTATTTCGCTTTTCGAAAACTGCGAGACAGTGATGATATGACGGGCATTGCGACAAAGCGATTTCAAAATAAAGTGGTACCATGTGCGAAAAGACCACGAAAAGGTTTCCGGCATCGCCAGAACCGAGGTGTCGTGAATAGTTACGATATGATTCTTATGATGCACCGGTCCGACGTTGCCGGGACTGAAGAGAATACCGTTGCGGGCGAATTTCGGCAGTGTCGTCTGTTCCCAGAGATGGCCGCCGGCACTTTCGGTTTTTTTTATAGGGATTTGATTAACAAAATCGCAGGGTTGATCGGTTTCAGGCGCAATGATTACAATCTTGTACAGGTCGGCATCGATTGATCCGTCGCCGATCATCCTATCGAAGGCCTTCACCAATTCACGGGCGTAACGCTGGACGCCGGTGACATTTTGAGTCAGGAAACGCCCGTTGATATATATCGATTGCATGATAGATGCTATGCCTGTTTTACCCTGGTACGAATCACGAAATATCCCAGTGTCAGTATTGCCACGATCGGGAAGATGCGGGTGGTCCCAAGATACAAGAGCCGGAGCATTTCGGTCAGGGCAATGAACATGATGGGGTAGAGGAAAATTCCGGGGCCGTTTCTTCTTTCGAACTGCCTGTAAAACAGCCCGGTGCAACCGCCCAGGACGGCGGCGTAGATGAATCCTCCGAGAATCCCGAAATCGTAAAAGACCGGAAAGATAGCGCTGAAGGTCGTAAACCCGATCCGGCCGTACAAATTAAGAAAGTGCATATATACTTGCGATATTCCCGCCCAGGAAGACAGGGGATCACCGATGATCGGAAAGTTATATAGCCATAAGAAAGTGTACTGACCCTTAAGTTCCGGCCAGGGGAATTCGGTCAACAGACCGCTTCCGTTATTGAGGGAAGTTTGATAGTACAAATAAAACCTTTCCAGCACGTAAGCCGGAAGACTTTGGGAACCGTACTGGGCCTGAGCCGCCCACGAACGGAAATACTCGGCGACTCCGAAAAAGACGATAAGGAATATCAGTCCGATATATGGAGCGCCGGTCAATATTTTTCTTTTCCATCCCTTACGAACGTTGAGGGTCGGGAGGTATACCAGGGCGAGCGGCAAGATGACTTCGGCAAGACCAAGTCTTTCGGACCAGGCCAGCATCCTGAACGCCGCCAGCAGGATGATGGCATACATATACCAGCGGAAGCGCCAGTGCATTTTTGTCCGGTAGCGCCAGCGGTAAATTGAGTAAAATACGGAATAAACGACCCCGGCCTGGACCAGGGTGGTTATCCCCGGGATGGTTGATATCTCATACCGGAGGTTTGTGATCGATTCGTCGAATACGAACAATAATAACTGCGGATTGTGGACAATATCCCAGAACCAGATCAAATAGGCCAGTATCGTAACGATCGCCAGGCAATCCAGCCATCCGGCTGAGTAGCGCAGTTTGATTCTGTACGAACGGATGATTTTGACTTTGGAAAAGATGTAACAGGTTGCCGTAAATATCAGAATGTACGTCAGGCCAAGGAGAAAATAGTAAGATGTAAAATAATTTTTGACGTTATCGGGAGAATATCCGGCAAGATAGATCAGGACATATACGGGCAGGATCAAACCGAGAATGAGATTGTACGGTTTTATCCACCATAATATTTTATAATTTTCATCGTTCATATTCGGTCTCCAACCCGGATCAATATTCTCGTTTGAAAAGGTCGAGTCAATCTTTTTCAGAAAAGACTATTTGGCAGATTAGACGCTTAGACGATCGCCGTTTCAGCGCGATAAAGGCGTTCGAGCATTGTTTCGACCAGATCGTCCCAGGTGTGAATATTGCCGATATCAATGGATTCGCCGTCGAATTTTGCGACTTTTTCGAGCGCGGCGGCGATGCTTCTTTGATCGCCCGGGTGATAAAAAATAAAATTCTCACGGTCACACTTTAAATAATCAGGAGCGACTATCGGCAGACGACAATAGGTGTACTGAATGACTTTAAGGCTGTCGGTGAAGGACCGTGCGCCGGGACGGAATTTCAGAGTGTGCAGGCCGATGTCGGCGTGTTTGATATACGGTATCGTTTCCCGGAACGGTTTTTCACCATAGTATATGATATTGTCGGCCTGGAAATCAGGAGACAGCGGGCCGATGACGTGGAATTTCCAGTCCGGCTTGTTTTGTGCCGCTGTTTTGAGAAAATTGTAATCCAGATGAGCCTGTCCAATAAAGATGGCGTTGGTGACTGAAGCATCATAAGGGTTGTCATAGCATTTGTCGTACAGATCCCGACGGAGTCCGTGATAATCCAGATATGCCTGATCGAATCGTTCGAAACGCCGGTGCAAATAAGCGCTGGGGGAACTGATCAAATCGAATTTCGGGGCAATTTGCTTTTCAGTTTCGAGCACGATTGGGTGTGCCTTCAGCAGGCGGAGATCGTCGGAGACGCGATAAATCATTTTGGCATTCGGGTTCAAATGCTTTAGTTTGTCCAAAAATAATAGAGATGCGGTGCTTTCGAATATGAACAGGTCAGCCTGCCGCATAAATTCCATTGCTTCTCCGGAAAGAAAACGATCGTACATTTTAAAAAGCGGTGTAGATAGTATATTCAAAGGTCGGTGTCGCAAATTGACCGGATGCCAGAGCGTCTTAAGGACGAAGCTGTAATCGCCGTCGGCGTTGTGCATCAATTTGTTGGTTTCTTCTGATTGAATGTATTGCGTACGATAATCATTACGTAATTTTGAAATCAGGCTATACGGTGCAGTGAAAAAGAGCGTTTCCCAGCCCTGGTTTCTCAAGGACTGGGCCAGTTGATGAAAACCGGCCTGGCGTTTGGAATGGCGGCAGTGGAATGTCAAAAGCACGGCCCTTTTGCGCTTTGGCTGGCGCGCGGGTGCGGCTTTCATTGTTTGTTTTTCTCTGCTGATTCTTTCTGAGGCATAATCGAGAGTGTGTTCGTAGACCGCCTGATATTTGGGCCAGGGATACAGATTGAAGCTTGTATTGTGCCAGAGCAGGGTAAAGGTGCCGTTGTACCTGTACACGCGGTCCATCAGTTTTTCGAGCTTGCGTTGCATACGCTCCGGAGGCATCCGTCGGTGTTCCACCAAAGTCGTATCCATCGCAATCAATGGCTTTTCGCGAGCTGCCAGTGTGCGACGGGATAAAATATCAAAGACGGAAAAGTCATAGCATGTCCCGCAACGGAAACCCTCGCGTTCCGGGTAGCCCATAGAGCTGTCGGATTGCATGTTGTGCTCGTCCCAGATGCGCCAGGTATCGGGGACTCGGAATTTGAGATAGTGCTGCCGTCCTTCGGTCGGGGCCGATTGGCAGGCACTGGAGAGAGATTTGTATTCTGATGTCCATTGATTGCGGTTGTCGCAGGTGCCGTAGCCGGGATGAAACCCGATGGCGTGACCGCGATTTTTGATTTGTCTGATTGTATTTAGTACTGCCGGATCGTTAATATTGTACTGATTATCGTATTTCGTAACACCACCGGACATGAAAAAGAAATGTGACCGAACGCCGCGTTTTTCCGATTGCGTCATCAGATAGTCAAATGTATCGTACGGCTGCCGGGCCGAGCCGAGCAGTGTTTTCAAATAGCATATTGCATTGGTAAGTACCAGGGGTATTGATTGGCGTTTGATAATATCTCCGCCCAGCGATTTTATGAAACCCCGGAAATCTTTCCAGAGTGTTGTAAAATCAATGTCGTGTGTCAGGTATAGTTCGCATTTTCGGCCTTTACGCTTTTGCGCAATGCCAAGCTGAGCAAGAAGGTTCCAAAGCATCTCGATATATTCGTTGACGACCGGGCGATCGATGAAACCATATTTTACCGCAAGCGCTTCGGAGGCGGGGAACCGTCCGTGTACGTCGCGTTTGTCAAGAGCGTACTCTTCCCATCGGGTCAACATGAAAAATGCTCCGGCGAAAATATCAATGGTGCATACCATTGTCTTTTCGTCCAATGATTGGCCTTTGACGGTCAGCGTTCTAACCGATGGTTCCGGGCCGCCGAAGATTACCGCTACATTGGACTCGGGCAAAAACCTGTTGGCGACGTATCGTACCTGCTTCGGGATGTACTGCGGTTCATAGTAATTGTCCGACGGCTTGATATGAAGGAAGAAATGATCCTCGAAAATGAGACGATTACCGTTTTCAAGCCGTATATCCCAACAATCGGCAGTACTTTCGGATTTGATTTCGTACTCCAGCCCGAGAAAATCGGATAGGAGGACTGCGAGGATGTATGTCCTCTCGGCTACGAAGTTTTGTGGTATAGTTACTTTAAGCATAACAACAGGGGGTATCTATCTCCCGGAGTTCATCAATCGGCGCAATATTCTCAGAGCCTTGTGCATATAGACGGAAAGCACCGATCCGTCGCTGAACTCCCAGCTTGTCCGGCAATCGTAACAGGCGGGATCGTGGCACAGGAAAAATCGAGGGTTTTCTCTGAGCACTTCCAGCTCAAGGGCCAGCGTTTTGCCCATATCGGTTACTTTTGACGGTGCCTGCCCGATAAAACCTTCGCTCAGGATGCACCCTTTCTCGCGGTACAGCGGGATGAAATTATTAAAACCGACTCCGCAGCCGCCTGACCAGTCGCGTTTACAGAGTTTTGTTTCGCCGTTTTCGTCGAGATAGTTGATACCGTATGGTGTTCTTTTTTGCTTGAAACCCATGCGGCCGATTGCCACGTGCGTTGTCCCGACCCCGACAACTTTTTCGTCGGGTCCGATTTTAAGATTTCGTCCGATTCCGGAATCGGCCATGACGCTCAAGACGTCGTAGGCATAGCTGTCCGGCTTGTGGTCGGCCATAAGTTTTTCGGCTTGCTGTCCGATGGCGACGAATCGCTGTATCGGGTGACGGCTGCACTCGGCTTTGGGGCGTTTGAGCATGGCGTTGGCGATAGCCCCGGCATAGGACGGGGTGTGGCGGTTGCTTAAAATCTGCCCTTGTCTTTTGGTCAGGGGCAGGGGAAAAGGATCGACAAAGGAATCGGTAACAATTGTCCCCGCCGGTTGCAAGGCTTCGATTAAGGCTTCGACAACAGTTGTGGCACCGCCCTCGACGGGGCCAATGGCTTTTAGTGATGCTTTTACATTATAAATATAGCCCGATTGAACGCCGAGCCGCTTTAGTTCTTCGACCAGGCGGTCTTTGTCGATTCGCTCTGTCGTTTGTGCTGGTTTCGAAGTCGCTATGCTTCCCTGCATTTTTCGCTCCGATCAATTTGTGTTCATGCCAAAACTTTTTCCGACTCGATCTCCGCGCTGGTTTCGGCGGCCTTTTTGATAAGCTTCAGGCGGTTGGTTGTTTCATCCGTTTGCACCGTCCGACGGCGGAAATTTTCAAAATTTTCTATGGCGTCAAGCCGTTTCAATATCTTCTGAGCCCGTTTCAATGTGGGGGGAGAGATGAAGATGTTTCCTGCCAGCGCAATACCCCGGCTGTCTTCGGAAGCCTGCGACGCCATCGTGACAATGTGCCGGGCTTCTTTGACGTCTTCCTGCGATGGTGTGTACATCCTGCGGGCGATTTCAATTTGTTTGGGGGTCATAACGAGAACGCCTTCGAATCCCAGTTCCCGACCCTGCGTGATATGCTTTTCGAAACCGGATTCATCTTTGACCTGGACGTAAGGCGTGTCAATTGGTACAATACCGGCGGCGCGGGCAGCCATGGACGTGAGATGACGCGGCACCAAAAGCGAACGCCCCTCGGGACCGTGAAATCCTTCCATATCGGTCAGATAGTCCTCGCATCCGTAAAGCAGCCCGATTACGCGCTTCGACGCGGTTGCCATTTCAAGGCAGTTTAAAACCGAGCGCGGGGTTTCGATCAGGATGATAATATTGAAATGTCCCGTCTCCAGACTCAGAGTTTTTTCTTTAAGGCTCAACTGGGCGTCGAGCGCTTTGATGTCGTCGGCGCAGTACGCCTTGGGGAAAATTATCCCGTCGAGCTGACGGCAGGCTACTTCATCGAGATCGAGCAGCGTCAAACCGCTTTCAAGCGGATTGATGCGCACCATGACCATCAGGTTGTCCGGCTTTTTCGTGGTCAGAGTCTCGCGGATAACCTCTCGCGCCTTTTGTTTGCAATTTTCGGGGACGGCGTCCTCGAGATCAAGGACGACACAATCGGCCTCTGAATTTAAAGCCTTGCCGATGAGTTTTTCGTTGTGCCCGGGGGTGAATAGAAGCGTCCTTAAAATCCAGGGCCCGTTATAGTGCTTGGCCATTTTAAGCCTCCTTGCCCGGCCGGCAGGGTACCAGGATTGTCCGTTTGAAGCGCAGCACCGGCTTGTTGTTTTGGTTGCAGGCGTTGGTAATAACCGTCACCAGTCCCCGGTCCGATTTTGTCTTCGACGGTCGTTTGTCGATGACCTCGGAATGAGCGTAAATCGTATCGCCGATAAATACCGGCCCCAGATGTTCCACTTCGTCATAACCCAGATTCGCAATGGCCCGTCCGCTGATGTCGCGGACGGTCAGTCCGACAGCAAGAGAGAAAACCAGCGTTCCGACTATGAGCACCTGTCCGTGCTGCGACGATTCGGCGTAGGCCGTGTCGAGATGCACCGGGTGGTGGTTCATGGTCAACAGGCTGAAAAGATTGTTATCCGACTCGGTTATGGTTTTGCCCGGCCAGTGGCGGTATTTATCGCCGATATGAAAATCCTCATAATAGCGGCCAAAAGGAATCGCTCCTCCGGTTCCGGTCTCCCGAGATATTTTTTCAATTTCATATAAAGTTCTGGTCATGGTCTGCCCCTTAAGTCAGGCGATTAAATCCAATAATCCATTTCATCATTTGGATACATAAATCAAAGACCGTGCCGTAAACGCCGCCGAGGGATTCGTGGACGTATGGTAATGTGACACAACCGTTTAAGGCCGGTATAATTTTACATGAAAACACCGTACAATATCAGGCCGGGGAAAAATTATGAGGGAATAAGCGGAAATATATTCCGGTGAGCGAAGTTAAAATCCAAATGCCCGTTTGAAACTTGCATTTGATATTTTGAAAATAAGAATCAGGTAGATTATATAAAGGATAGAATCATTTATTGACAGAGCCCATATCGCGGCAGTGATGCCGCCTAAATAAAGGCTCCCGTATAAAAAGCCCGCGGTACATATAAGTTGTGAAATCTGCCATATGGCGGCCACCTCCTGACGGTTCGATACACCGAAGGCAGTCGTTAAAGGGGACGTGACAAATTTTATCATCATAGCAGGAGCCAGAATTTGTGAAAACCTGCCTGCCTCCAACCATTGTTGCCCGAAAATAAACACAAACAGAACGGGGGCAAAAATCATAAGAATCAGCCCACCGGGAATGCACAAAAATATTAATTTGCGAAAGGTCCGTTCAACGGTCAATGAGATATCGTCCGTTTTGTTTTTTTCATCAGCAAGCCGTTGAAAATATACCCTTCCAATCGATGCCCCGATCAGCGCCAAAGGAGCCTGAAGAATTCGAAAAGACAAGGCGTATTGGCCGACAATATCTGCATCGTAATATCTTGTCAGAAAAAACACAGGAAGAGAAAGAGATAGTGTATTGATAAACGCCGGCCACGTGGAGAAGACAGGATATTTTTTATAAGTCCGTGCATTTTCCTTCATTCTGTTCCAGTCCAGCGATTGTCTGATCAAATGAAAATCATCCCGTATCGTTTTAATGCCCAAAATCGCGGCAGAAACTATTCCACCTGAAATATAGCCGCCGATTAATCCCCCAAGCGGTGAGTGCAGTGCATAGCCAGATATTGATTGAATTCCGGCCGTGGAAGCGGCCTGTCCGATTCGTGAAGATGATATGGTCTTAAACTGCTTTTTGCGCAAACACCATGAATTCAAAGGCTGGTAGATTCCCATAGCAAAAAAGCTAACAGGCAGCAACCATAACCACCTGGCCATAGAAGGAGCCCCAAGCAAAGATGCTAATTGAAATCTACCGAATATTATAATTAGTATAGATATGCCCGTCATGACCAGGGCAATTCCCAGGGACAAAATTAACAGGCTGCCGGCGTCTTCCCGTTTTGCCGGAAGGACCAGAGCCAAATCGTAGCGCCAGCACATCACTACGGCGACGATGACCACGATGCTGTTATAAAGCGCAAGAGCACCGAAATCCTCGGGAGAGTACAGCCTTGTCAGAACGGGGGATATAACCGCGTAGATCGCCTGAGCTATGATAGCGCCCGTCATCAGGTCCAGTACATGACGGGTAAAGCTTCCGCGCCGCAATTTGTTTTTAATGTATTCGAACATCTCCGATAGTACTATAAAACATCGGGATACCAAAGGGAATATAAAAGAGTGGAGCTAAAGAGTCGCCTATTTAAGACGCGCCACATAGGGGTGCGAATGCTCTTTTATTCCGGTCGTCTGTCCGTTTCTGATACCGTGCACCAGTTCAATCGAGGGGCGCGCGTCCTCGAGGCCGAAACCGTTACCGGCCAGGGTCTCTTTGTAGACAACCGTATGGAGGTCGGTAAAGCCGCCTGAAAATTCCATCTCCTCGCCGTCCATGGTAATCGAACGATAGGTGGCCTGTCCTTTTTCTTTTATCTCGGGAGGCAGGTCGTCGGCGTCGATCGACAGGAACCACTGGACCCGGGCGTTATTGAGTTCGATATAGCCGCCGGTCTTGGTCGGTGAGGCAAAATGCACTTCGCTTTGTTTCACTTCGCCGAACAGCCACATCAGGATATCGAAGAAATGTATGCCGATATTGGTAGCGAGACCGCCGGAGCGTTCAGGTTGACCTTTCCACGACACCAGATACCAGAGCCCGCGCGAAGTGATATAAGTCAACCGCACGTCTTTGCGGGTATTGCTCAACTGTTCGCGTAGTTTATTGCGGAGTTCAATCATCGACGGGTGCACCCGCAGTTGAAGAATGGTAAAAATTTTGTGGCCGCTTTCTTCTTCAAGTTCTTTTAAGGCGTCTATATTCCAGGGATTTAAGACCAGCGGTTTTTCGCAGATGGCGTCGGCCCCGACCCTCAGCGCAAATCGGCAGTGGGCGTCGTGGAGATAGTTGGGCGAACAGATACTGACATAGTGCACCTGTTTGTCGTCGTCAAGACGGCGGAGTTTTTCGACGTGACGGTCAAAACGTTCGAATTCGGTAAAGAAGCGGACCTCGCGAAAATAACTGTCAAGAATCCCGACCGAATCGTGGGGATCAACAGCCGCCACCAGTGTATTGCCGGAATCGCGGATGGCTTTTAGATGTCTCGGAGCAACGTAGCCCGAGGCACCTGTCAGGGCGAAATTTTTCGACATATCTATTCCTTAATGATGTTTCTTTTTTTTATACAGCGTAATAAACACATTTTGCCGTTGCGGACAATAGAAATCTCGGATATTGGGAAAATCGATGTCGTCAGGATGAGGCTTTGTTTATCAAATCAGAAATATAAACGACCTGCTCTTCGGTCATTTTGGCGTGAAGAGGGATGGTCAGCGAATTATATATCAATTTGTCTTTAGGCTTAAATATGTCTCCACCAAAATCTTTGAAATTGGGAATCAGCGTGTAGTGCTGGCTGGTTTGAATCCCGGCGTCATTGAGCGCTTTCTTGACTAGTTCGGGATTATTTTTAGGGATTATGACCATCAGGTGGCAGGCCGATTCGCCCAGATCGCGATCGGCGAACGGGATCATTATATTGTCATTGCCGGCGAGCATCTCACGATACCACTTAGTAACCTCACGGCGTTTTTGTGTGTTGGCTTCGAGTTTCTTTAGTTGATTTATTCCCAGCGCCGCGCGGATGTCATCCATGCGATAATTATATCCGGTCGTGATGATGTCATAAGATGACGCTTTACCCGTATGCCGGTCATAGGTAGCGCTGGTCATGCCGTGGGAACGAAGCAGTCTCAATTTCT
>CAZMWI010000073.1:0-14769 GCA_964569945.1 uncultured Ignavibacteriaceae bacterium | reverse complement strand
ATATAAGCGCTCGGACAAAAACCCGAACGTCTGCGGGTTCATATCGTCGATATTGGTTTCCATCACTTCTATCGTATCTGACAAATCCGATTCATTATCTCCAACACTGCCCAACACCAGTCTCAATATATTGGGACGATCAGAGAAATCCTTTGTGCCGGCCCCGTAGCCGATTTTTTCAATCACGTACGATGGGCGATCGTCGGCACCGTAAATATCAATCAACGTCGTCAGGATGGCCGCTCCGGTTGGAGTGACCCGTTCCCCCTCCCCGCCTATATGCTCTACCCGATGCCCTCTTAAAATCTCAAGAGTGGCCGGTGCCGGTACGGGCAGAATACCGTGGGCCGCTTTGATAGTTCCACCGCCCATCGGAACAGACGTAGCATACACAATTTCGGGCTTGAAATAATCGAGGCCTATAGCGGTGCCGACTATATCGACGATGGCATCGACCGCGCCGACCTCATGGAAATGAATCTTGTCGGGGGTGGAATTATGAATCATGGCTTCGGCAACGGCAATCTTTTCGAACGCCTTGATGGCAAAGTCATTGATTGTTTTGTCATACCCCGCGCCGTCGATGATGGCGCGAATATCTTTTAGGTGACGATGGACATGCCCTTCCGAGACGTGTACGTCGATTTTTGCAGAAGCAATATGATTCTTCTCGACCGTTTTGAATTCAAGTTCATAGCCGTCGAGTTTCATTTTTGCGAGGTTTTCTTTGAGATGTTCAAAAGGCATCCCCAGATCGACCAGCGCCGCCAGCATCATATCCCCGGCGATTCCGGAAATGGCGTCTATATATAATATCTTCATTGATCCTCTTTTATCGTAAGTCGGGCTATAGTAGCAGCGGCGACTCCGGCACCGAAACCGTTATCAATATTGACCACCGTCACCCCGGAGGCACAGGAATTAAGCATGGCCAGAAGAGCCGCCATGCCTCCGAAAGACGCGCCATAGCCGATCGACGTCGGCACGGCGATGACCGGCACGTCGACCAGCCCCGCCACGACCGAGGCCAGCGCGCCTTCCATCCCGGCGACGGCTATAATCACTCCTGCGCCTTTAATCAGGTTTTCACCGTCAAAAAGTCGATGGATGCCTGCCACACCGACGTCATAAAGCCGATCCACGGGGCAGCCCATTATCCAGGCCGTGAGAGCCGCTTCTTCGGCCACGGGAATATCGGCCGTACCACCGGTGCAGACCAAAACGCGCATTGATGTCAATTCCTTCGGATGTTTCTTGCTGCCGGCAAGAATCAGGCCCAGACGGGCGTCGGAATAATATTGAGCTTTGGTTATTCTCTTTTTAAGCAGAGTGAATTGTTTTTTGTCGAGACGGCTTATAATAACGTCAGTATTGTTCTCTCTTATTTTTCCGGCGATTTTTATTATCTGTTCGGTCGTCTTACCCGGAGCGAAGATGACTTCGGGTTGACCGCGACGAATCTGGCGATGGTGGTCTATACGGGCCATCCCGATATCTTCGAACGGCAGATGGCGAAGTTTCTCCACCGCCTGCCCGGGCGTAAGTTTTCCTTTGCTGACCTGTGTCAGCATTTTCTTAAGTTGGTCTTTATCCATTTGGCTTGGAGGCCCTGATAAGGTAATTGTTCAGGCAGGTTTCTATTTCATCGTACGATTCCTGCTTCATTATTTCGCGTCGAAGCTCGTGGCCCTCCAGAAATCCCTTGGTGTACCATGCCAGGTGCTTGCGCATCATGCGAGCCGCAACTTGATCGGGGTACTGCGTTGCCATCATCCGCGCGTGCTCCAGAGCCATAGCTATTTTTTCGTCGGGTGTCATTTCAGGGATTATACGATCCTGCTCGAGGAAATATCTAATCTGCTTGAAAATAAAGGGATTGCCCAAAGCCGCCCGGCCGATCATCACCGCGTCACACCCGGTCTGGTCGAACATATCTTTAGCGTCCTGAGGACATTTTATATCTCCATTGCCAATAACCGGTACCGCAATTTCTTCTTTAAGGCGTTTTATCAGGGACCAGTCTGATTTTCCGGCGAAGCCTTCGGTTCGGCTTCGCGGGTGAAGCGTCATGGCCGAGATGCCCGCCTTTTCGGCGCGCCGTCCGATTTCGAGGAAGTTTTTAGAATCGGCATTCCAACCCGATCGGGTTTTAATCGTAACCGGGACACAGGAACTCTCGACCGCCGCAATCATGATTTCCTCGGCCAAGTCAGGGTTCTTAAGCAGGGCAGCGCCACCGTTTTTCTTGATTACCTTCGGGACCGGACAGCCAAGATTGAGATCGACCACGTCCGGTTTGAAGTCCATCAGCCGTTTTGTAGCAGCAGCAATCAATTCCGGTCTGGAACCGAACAGCTGAATACCGATGGGGTGCTCATCGGGTGTGTGGTCGAGCATCTTGATTGTCTTTTTGTCGTTGCGAAACAGGGCATCGGCCGAAATCATTTCTGTATAACACAGCGCCGCGCCGTACTTTCGGGCCAGCAACCTGAAGGGTCTCTTGGAGATACCGGCCAGCGGAGCCAGAATCAGATTTCCCTGAAGGGTCAAGTTTCCTATTCTCATGCCGACAATATAATTAACTCTTTTTGTGTATGCAATACGGGCACCCGGCCAAAATGGCCTGCCTGTAATATATGTGAAATAAAATATTGGGGATAACGAAAGGAGACCCCCATGCCGGAAATAGTAATAAAATTCGATGGCAAAGTGATTGAACGGGTCGTGGCGGAGAAGAAAAGATTGAGCATCGGTAGGACGCCCGACAATGATATTATTCTGGACAATCGGGGCGTGTCACGCAAGCACGCTCAAATCGAGTTTAATGACAGCGCCGCCGTCATTATCGACAATCAGTCCCTGAACGGCACTTTCGTCAACAATCGCAAAATAACCGAAGAAATCCTGCGCGATCACGATCAAATTATGATCGGGAAATACACGCTGGAATATCGCACCGAAGTCACTCACGAAAGTTCCGGCGCCAGTATGGACGGCACCATGGTTTTGAACACGAAGAAGCAGAAGGAATTGCTCAAGCAGGATCAAAAGGACCGCGAAATAGTCAATCGTATGGGAGCCTCGGCCCTGGTCGGTGAAGAAAACACTGATTTTTCGGAATATCGCATTGACCGTAACGTGACAACTATCGGGCGCGCCAAATTCGTGCATGTCCACGCCAAGGGATTTTTGTTGTCGGGAATTCAGGCCAAGATCGTAAAAGATGAAGAAGGTTATTCGCTGGTCAATCTCGGCCGCAAAGGAAAAACTAAATTAAACGGTGAACAGGTTGACAAGAACCTGCTTAAGAATGGTGACATTATACAAGTTGGGAAATCCACGTATCGCTTTGTAGAAGGCAGTTGATCTCATGAAAATTGCGCTGATATCGGACGTTCACGCAAACCTGGAAGCCCTGGAGAAGGTCTTGCGAGACATTGAAAAGCAGGGAGTGGAAAAAATCCACTTCCTCGGCGACGCCATCGGGTATGGATGTAATCCGAATGAATGCGTCGATTTAATTGTCAAGCACTGCGACATCAAAATAATGGGCAACCATGATTACGCCGCACTGGGTCTGGAGTCGGCTGAATCGTTCAACAAAGCGGCCCGGACTTCCCTGGAATGGACACAGGCGTCACTCAAACAGAAAACCATCGAAAAACTAACCGATTTCGAATTCGATGCTGACTTCCTCGATTTTCATCTGGTCCACGCCACCCCCAAAGAACCCGAATCGTGGCAGTATGTCTTCAATGTTGAACAGGCCGCCGAGCAGTTTCAGCATTTTTCGCAATCGGCATGTTTCGTTGGTCATTCTCACGTTCCCGTTCTGTTTATCCGACAGGACAGCGGAGAGGTCACGGCTCATTTCAAGTCAAAGCACAAATTCGTCAAAGATAAAAAGCACTTTATAAACGTCGGCTCGGTCGGGCAGCCACGGGATAAAGACTGCCGGGCGTGCTATGTTACGGTCGACGTAACCGGCGGACACATGGAATATCGCCGGGTCGAGTATGACATCAAGAAAACCCAGGAAAAAATGGCCAAGGCCCAAATGCCTGAGTTCCTAATCGAAAGGCTTTCGGTCGGCGCGTAAGACAGGTAAAAAACATGGTACGAAAATACTCATCATATATACTGTGCCTCCTGATTTCATTCTTCGTGGTGGCCCTTTACGTAAATAATTTTTCACCGCTGGCCGGACTGGAAAGAAAAGTCAACGACATGCTCTATTCCTTCCGGGGTGAACAAAAAACCCATTCCGATATTGTCCTGATAAATATCGACGATGCGGCCGTAGCCAAATACGGGCAGTGGCCCTGGCACCGAGATCGTATCGCCGATTTGGTGGCGGCGGTCGGAACGGGGAATCCCAAGACCGTTTTCCTTGATCTTGTCTTTGAACCGGACACCGATGAAGATACTCTGGGTTATACAAACATCCTGGCCGGACAAATGTCATGGGTAAAAAACGTCATTATTCCGTACCAGTTCAATCGCGCCGATTTTCGCAACGCCCGGATAAGCCGTCCCGATTACCTGTACGATAATGCCATAACCATAAACACCGATCTTGGCATTCTCGATGAATACGCCACGATTATGGCACAAAATGTATTTCTACCCCCAAAACAGCTCTGTCAGTATTCGGCTGGAATCGGTTTCAGGTACAATATATATGACAGCGACCGCAAAGTTCGCTGGCAGCCTTTGGTGATGTTTTATGACGGATTTTACTATCCATCAGCGTCGCTTCTGGCGGCAGCCAATTACAAAGGGTACAAACCTTCGCAGATTACCGTTCAAAGCGACGGCAAAGTCTTTCTCGGTAATAGAGAAATCCCGGTAAACCACCAAACCTGCATGTTCGTCAATTACAACAAGCCGAAACAATCATTTCTGGAATTTTCCGCCACGGATATATTAGACGAGAGCATTAACCTCGAAAGCCTTGCCAACAAGCTGGTCATAATCTCGCTAACGTCCACCCAGCTGACCGATTATTACCGCACGCCGGTTTCGAAAAAACTCGCGGGCAGCGAGATCCGCGCCAACGTCATGGAAAATATCATCCATTCAAATTTTATACATCGTTATGACTCTCCGCGCGGACTCGATATGCTCATCCTGTTCGCCCTGGGCGGCTTGTTCGCCTTCATATTGCCGAGGGTATCGCTCAAATTCCGTTTTATCATCCTGTTCATATCGCTGTTCATTCTGGCTAACGTGACTTTCATCCTTTTTAATTCATACAGTATTTTGTACCGGACGCTATATATCGCGCTGGAAATCTTCCTGCTCTTGATCGCCAGCCCGTTTTTGGAAAGCGATCTACTCGAACGTCTGGCATCGAAGAAAGACAGTTCCGGGAAGAAATCCGGCTGGACCGGACCGCCCAAAGTGCATCTCGATGACACGCCGAGCGTTACGCCACATCCAACTAAACCGCCCGTCGCATCGTCACATGCAGGCAGCACCAGGACCACTAAAGAAACGGTCAAAATGGACTATGACACCGGTCGCGGCAAATCGTCATTAATTGAAAAAACTGCGGCCAACAACTATGCCAATGTACAAAAGACCGAGGCTTTCTCGACAACTCCGCCTCCGTCCGCTGGTCAGTCGCAGCCATCAGGTAATGAGCACGATTTCAAGCACGTCGAACACAACAATATCAATATCGACCATGATCAGGATCATGGAGATGAGAGTGAAAACTACGACAACGATTCTTCCGGAATCGACATCGTCCCTGACAGCCAGAAAATCAAACAGCTCGGTCGCTACCAGGTGGATGGAGTTCTGGGTAAAGGCGCCATGGGTACGGTCTATAAAGGGATGGATCCGGCGATTAACAGAAATGTCGCGCTTAAAACGATCCGCCTGGATTTTGTCAACGACCCCGAAGAACTGGCCGAACTCAAAGAAAGATTGTTCCGCGAAGCCCAGGCGGCTGGTAATTTGTCGCACCCGAACATCGTGACCATATACGACGTCGGCACCGAAAAGAATCTTCAGTATATCGCTATGGAATATCTGCAGGGTCAAACGCTCGAAGACCTGATTCGCAAAAAGACGAAGATGAACTACCGCATCATCTCGCAAATTATCTCGCAGATATGCACGGCCCTTGATTACGCCCACAGCCAGGGCATTGTGCACCGAGATATTAAACCGGCCAATATCATGATTCTTGCAGACTTCAAGGTCAAGGTGATGGACTTCGGTATAGCCCGTGTCGACTCATCTTCAATGACCCGTACCGGCATCGCCATGGGAACGCCCAACTACATTTCGCCCGAACAGCTGTCCGGCAAGAAGATCGACCGTCGCACGGATATTTTCAGCCTTGGAGTCGTGATGTACGAAATGCTGTTGCAGCGCCGACCGTTCCGTGGAGAAAATCTCACTTCGCTTATTTATAACATTGTCAACAATGACCCGGAACCCCCGTCGTCGATAGATTCATCCATCCCCGGCCTTTTTGACAGGGTAATCGCCAAAGCGCTGGCCAAAGACCCGGACGCTCGCTATCAGTCGGCCGGTGAAATAAGCGTCGCGATTTCAGATTTTATTGATTCTTTTGGTGCGAAAAAGTCGGTATAAGAGCTAATCGACCGGAGGCCGATTGTCGGGTTGTTTCTCGTCTATTATTTCTTCCGCCAGAGACAAGGCCACGCCCGACAGCATCACCTCTACCCCGAGCCGCGTAAAATCACTGGAAATCAAGCTGCGGTCTATCCCTGAATACAACGAGCATGACGCCACCTGTTCCACCACGAGTCCGGAAATGAAATCGGCTGTCTCGTTTATGAAAGTAACCTCACCCAGTTCTTCAGACACGACGTAACCCGAGCAGTTATGGATTTGTAAATGTGAGTTGCCGGTATAAACGACGACCAGCATCCCCCTCGCCTTGCCCAGTAATATCTCCGGGTAAATTTCAAGGATCAGGACGCGCTTTTCCGCCGCATTGGATATTTTGATTCGGAAGTGATCGCTTTCAAGCGTGATTTTTTCAGCCTTTAATACTTGACTGACTTTCTTGGCGTCGACTTCACTGAATTTATTCATGGTCCTTTTTCTCGGCTCCGCCATTTTTGGAGTCTTTATCATCAACGGATGACTTAATTTCGTTTTGAGTGTCCTTGACGGCCGACTTAAATTCCCGGATTCCCTTACCCATATTTTTAGCGATTTCCGGAAGACGCTTGGCACCGAATAATAAAAGAACGACTAAAAAGACCAGTGCTATTTCCCACGGCCCCATTCCAAACATATCTATCTCCTTGGCGAAGTTTCCAAAACCACGTTCATCATATCGAATCCAAATATAATAAACGATATACTTTAAGCAAAGTTTATATTATTCGCTATAAGGTTATATGTACCACCACCTGAAATAGATAATTACAATCAGCACCGCCAGCGCCGACATAAAATTGATTTTGAACGTCAGACCGATTGTAAAGGCAATGGAATAAAGCTCGAAACGCATCGTATCCATGCCAATCGTTACCGACTTGGAAAACAGCGTCTTGGCCGCCCCCGGCGGCAGAAACGAGCCTATCAGTTCTCCCACGAACCCCCCTATCACCGCCGCCAGTACCAGCGCCACGATAATGAACGTCAGTTCACGCTTTTTCAATGATCACGCTCCGGTTTATGAAATCTCGAACCGATTCGAACATTTTATATCCATCATCCGAGCCCAGAATCTTCTCCATAGCCCTTTCCGGATGCGGCATCATACCCAGGACGTTTCCCGAATCGCTGATTATTCCCGCAATATTATCGGCGGAACCGTTGGGATTGCTCTGATCGGTTATTTCTCCCTCGCGGTTACAATAGCGAAAGACAACCAGATTTTTCTTTTTCAGCCGCTCCACGTCCCCCCTGAAATTGTAATAGTTGCCGTCCTTGTGAGCGATGGGGATTTTCAGAACGTCACCGATTTTGTAACCGTTGGTGAAAGGAGTGTCGTTTCTTTCCACGCGGATATAGACGTCGCGTCCCCGGAAACGCAAATCCCGGTTGCGAATAAGGGCTCCCGGCAGAAGGCCAGACTCCAGAAGGACCTGAAATCCGTTACAGATACCGTAAAGAAGCCCGCCGTTTTTGGCGAATCCAGCGACCGATTTCATAATGGGTGAAAAGCGGGCGATGGCTCCGGAGCGAAGATAGTCCCCATGGGCAAAGCCGCCCGGGAGAATTACCACGTCACAGCCCTTAAGATCGGTTTCCTGATGCCAGAGAAATTCGACTTCTTCGCCGATAAGCCTGGCCGCTGCGAAGGCATCGTAGTCGCAATTCGACCCCGGAAATGTGACGACTCCAAATTTCATTCTTCGAAATCCACATTAAAGTTCTCAATCACGGGGTTGGCGAGTAGCTTTTGGCAAATTTCCGTCACCTTCCCCTTGGAATCGCTGTCTTCACCCAGTTCTAGTTCAAAAAATCGACCGCTTCGCACCGATTTTACGGCATCATAGCCCATATTCTTGATAGCTCTTTCAATAGTCAGACCCTGAGGGTCCAGGACGCCGTCCTTGAGACGGATAAATACTGTTGCTTTATTCTTGCTCATCATTCTCTCCATTGGCCCGGCCATTGGCCTGTCTCCTTCTGACATAGCCCATGCCGAGATAAAAAAACCGGTATGCCTCCCGGACAAGGCCAATTATAATATAAATGGCAAATATTGGAAATAATAAAAGTCGGGGTCTTATAAGCGCCGCACCCGCCGCTACCAGAAAGAAAAGCAGCTTAATCCGGTTTTTGCGGGTATTGAATCTATCCGGAAATGAATCGTATTCGACCTGCGAGACCATAAGGGCCGCGAAAAGTATTATCATCGAAACAAGGTATTCGGAATATTCGAGCCGACCCCAGAGATAATAGCTCATGATGATATAAGAAACCAGCGTAAGAGCCGCTCCGGGAACCGGCAGTCCCATGAATTCCCTTTTTTCGTCGGTATCGGCCAGCATGTTAAACCGGGCCAAACGATAACCGGAAGCCATGATATACACGACCCCGATTACCCAGCCCCACTTGCCCATCGAATGCAGCTTTAGCGTATAGACGATAAACGCCGGAGCCACTCCGAATGACAGAAAATCGGCCAGCGAATCAAGTTCAATGCCGAATGTGGACGTCGTCCCGGACAACCGCGCTACTTTGCCGTCGAGGCCGTCCAAAAACCCCGCCAGAATCACCAGCCAGCAGGCCGTGGTGACGTCGCCTTCGTACGCCGAAAGCAGGGCCAAAAAGCCGCAGACGGCATTACCCATGGTAAATGTCCCGGGAAATATCCCTTTCATGTCAGGCATATGGAAATCCTTAATCTCGGTTTTTGATACGCCCGATAACGGACTCACCGGCTTTAACTTTGACGCCCGGCTGCACCGTTATCTCGACCGATTCCGGCAGGAAAAACTCCGCCCGCGAACCGAAATGAATCATCCCGAAAATATCGCCCGCCTTTACTTTCTGCTTATCCTTTAAGTCATATTCAATCCGGCGGGCCATGATCCCGGCGATCTGTTTGAAAATCATTCTTCCTGCTTTGAATACGAAACCCACTTCCGTGTGCTCGTTTTCATCCGAGGCTTTATCGACATAGGCTTTGAAAAATTTCCCCGGCGTATATTTAACGTAGTCGATGGTACCGTCGCACGGGACGCGGTTGATGTGCACGTCTAATATCGACAGGAAGATCGAAACCTTGTTGCCGCGTCCGCCGATATAATCGTTTTCGACCGGCTCCACCGATAAAACCTTCCCGTCGGCAATAGACAATATCACCCGGCCGTCGTGCGGTATTTCCCGCGACGGGTTACGATAGAAAAAGGTTAAAAATACTGTAAAAGTCGAAAACAATATCGCCAGCACGAGGACCAGCAGGGAATCTTTCGAGGCGGCCAGAAAACATAGAAGCGATGTTATCAGCACTCCCGGAAGAATCAACTTCCAACCATAAGCGGCTATCATCGCCCAAACACCCTTTTGAAAACCTTGTCGACGTTTTTCAGGTAATATGACATTTCAAAGCACTCTTCTATTTCATCGGCTTTGAGAACGCCGGTAATTTCCGGATCGGACAGCACCAGCTCTTTAAACCCACTTTTGCCATTGTACGATTTCATGGCGTTGCGCTGGACTATCAGATAAGCCATCTCCCGGCTCGACAGCGCCTTGGTAAGTTTCAGCAGCAGACGTTGCGAAAATACCACACCACCATAGCAGTTGATGTTTTCAATCATCCGTTTGGGATTGATCGTCAGGCGGTCGAGAACGTCGTTGAATATTTTAAGGCCATAATCGACTATGGTTGTACTATCGGGAATTATGACCCGTTCGACCGAGCTGTGGGCAATATCCCGCTCGTGCCAGAGGGTGACGTTTTCCATCGCCGATAAGGCATAGCCGCGTACGAGACGTGCGATCCCCGATATCCGTTCGACCGTAATCGGGTTTTTCTTATGGGGCATGGCCGACGATCCCTTTTGGCCCTTGGCAAAGCCCTCCATGACCTCCCCGATTTCGGTACGGTGCAGATTGCGGATTTCGGTGGCTATTTTTTCCATCGACGAGGCCAGCACCGCGAGTGCTCCGATATAAGCCGCATGGCGATCGCGCTGTATCACCTGCGTGGAGACTTTATCGACCTGAAGCCCCAGATATTTGCAGACCCGGGCTTCAATTTCGGGATCGACATTAGCGAAATTGCCAACCGCTCCTGAAATGGCCCCGACCGCGGCCTCATCGGCGGCAATCTTGAACCGTTGCCGTCCGCGTTCGAGTTCGGTATACCATACCGCGAATTTGAGACCAAGCGTCGTCGGCTCGGCCGCGACTCCATGGGTACGACCAATTATCGGAGTCATTTTATATTTCAAGGCGTACTTCTTAATCTTTGTCAGGGCCGTCGCCAATTTTTTGTCAATAATGCCGGCGGCTTGCTTCATCTGAAGCGAGAGAGCGGTGTCGAGGACGTCCGACGACGTCATCCCAAAATGAATGTATTTCGAATCCGGTCCGACAAACTCACCGACCGACGTCAAAAACGCGATAACATCGTGATTGGTCTCGGCCTCGATTTCATTGATGCGGTTGATATTAAAAGCGGCCTTTTTCCTAATATTCAGCCACGCCTTCTGGGGAATCATCTTCATATCGGCCATGGCGCGGCAGGCGGCCAGTTCGACATCTAGCCAGAATCCAAATTTGGAATCATCGGACCAGAGCTGGCCCATCTCGGGAAGCGTATATCGAGGAATCATCCCTTGTTGACCTTCTCCCAATCGTCGAGGAATTTTTTCAGGCCGACGTCGGTCAGCGGGTGTTTGACAAGGCTCTCGATTACTTTGAACGGTATGGTTGCCACGTGCGCACCCATCATGGCCGCTTCGACCACGTGCAGCGGATTACGAACCGAGGCTACCAGCACCTCTGTCTCAAAGCCGTAATTGTCGTATATCGTCACGACCTGCTGAATCAGCTCCATTCCGAAATGGGAGATATCATCCAGCCTGCCCACGAACGGCGAAACGAATGTCGCCCCGGCTTTGGCTACCATGAGGGCCTGCATCGGTGAAAAGCACAGCGTCGCATTGGTCATGATGCCCTGTTCGGACAGACGCTTGATAGCTTTAATACCGTCTTTGGTGATCGGGACCTTGATCGTAATGTTCTCTGCTATAGTCGCCAGGTCTTCTGCTTCGCGGATCATATTTTCCATGTCCAGAGCCACTACTTCGGCGGAAACCGGACCTTTGACGACTTTACAGATTTCCGCGAGAAGTTCCCGGTACGGGCTGTTTTCCTTAGCCAGAAGACTGGGATTGGTGGTTACACCGTCGAGAATCCCCAGGGCCGAGGCTTCTTTTATTTCTTCCAGGTTGGCCGTATCGATAAAAAATTTCATTTTTGAACCTCTTATTCATAGCCCGCTTCGACCAGATACAACCCCCGGGCCGGAGCGACCATTTTTATTCTGGTATGATCTTTCGAGTCCATAATATCTTTAAAATTTTCCAAAGTCAAGTAATCGTTCTCCCGCCCGGCCAGGGTCATAACCCCGACCAGCGACCGCACCATCGTATGCAAAAAACGGTTGGACTTTACTTCATATATCAGGCTCGAACCATGTGTCCGCCAGAGGGATTCAAGGATTTCGCAATCGTTGTTTTCTTTCAGCGAGGCGACTTTGCAAAAGGCCGAAAAATCGTGGCGGCCGATGATATATTCCGCGATAGCCTGCATCCTCTCTACGTTTAGAGTATATTGATATTCCCACCGGTAATCGTGGTACAGCGCCGACCGTTCGTGAGAGATAATGTATTTATACTTTCGCCAGGTCGCCGAATAGCGGGCGCTGAAATCAACAGGGACGAGACTGACGTCCTTGATCAGAATGGATCGAGGCAGAAAATAATTGATGGCGTCTTTATATTTTTTGACCGGCAGATTATGGTCGATATGGAAATTGACCACCTGCCCGAGAGCGTGGACGCCGCTATCGGTGCGCCCGGCGGCATAAAGAGTAACCTCCTTGCCGGTCACTTTGCGGATGGCCTCGACCATTTCTTTCTGGACCGTGTTATCCTCGGGCTGAATCTGCCAGCCGCAATAGTACGATCCGTTGTATTCAACTATCAATCGTATGTTTACTTCAGCCATTCCAATTTATCCAAGCGTGTAAAACAGTGCCCCTGCGACAGCGATTGAAATTACCAGAAACAGCCAATCACGGGTGGCAGCTTTAAAAACTTTATATGAGCTCCGCTCGGCCCCGGACACGTAACCCCGGGCTTCGATAGCCAGCGCGAGATCATCGGCGCGCCGCAGCGATGATTGAAATACGGGGATCAACAGATAAACGAATTTGCGGGCCCGATTGAAAAGTCCTCCCGAAAAATCCACGCCCCTTACTATTTGAGCTTTACGGATAGTATCCATCTCTTCGATCAAAACGGGTATCAACCGCATAGCAATAAAGATTATCAAAGCCAGGTCGTTTATCGGAACACCCATTCTTTTCAACGGTCGCAGTCCCCGCACCAATGATTCGGCCATATCGGTCGGCATGGTGGTCAGAGATATAAAAAATGCCAGGAAGACAAAGACCAGCACGCGGAGCGAAAAACTGACCGCCATCTGCACCCCGCCCGATGTCAATCGAAAGCCCCAGATATTTATAAGAGTCTCCGTATCCCGAGCAGAAAAAATAAGATGATAGACGGCCGTAATCGAAATCAGGATTAAAAACGGCTTAAGATTGGACATTATCCCGAACACGGTGATTTTCGACAGAAGCAACATCAGCAAAAGACCGGCGAGGACTCCGAGATAAAACCAAATGGAAACGGTAAATACAGACAACATCATTATAGCCACTACCACGACTATTTTGAAGCGGGCGTCGATATTGTGGCCGAGCGAATCCAGAGGACGGTATTGTCCGATTATCAACCGATTGCGCAAAAATACTCTCCTCAGCTATCAAGATGAGCAATCTAATGAGGAGACGAGGGCCTGTCAAACAGATTAACCTCCCAAAAAGAAACCGCCCCGGAGGAAAAGGGCGGTTTTGTTCAGGCAGGTAAACAAAGACATTGGTTTTATTTAAGAAGGATCATTTTCTTGCACTGTGATTCTCCGCCGCGAATTAGCCTGTAAAGATATATGCCGCTGGCGACACCGTGACCGGAATCATCGGTTCCGTCCCAAACCACAGCGTAGCGACCGGCGGTCTGATTTTGATCGACCAGCGTTTTTACCCGGCGACCAAGTGTATTGTATATGCTTAGTTCCACATGGATTTCGCGATTATAATTAACCGGATTAAGTTCATATTCAATGACCGTCGAAGGATTAAACGGGTTGGGATAATTCTGACTTAAAACGAAATTACCCGGAAGAGGCTCAAACGGCGAACCATCATAGATATCGACATTTTGCCCGCCGAGAAAATCGACCACCCGGCGCAAAACGTCTTCTCGTTTATCATAGCTGGCAAACTGGTCCGAGAGCGCCTCATAACCCCAATTAAAAAAGACCGTCTTATAAGTCCCGGTATAGCTGACCGCCGAATATCCCCCGCCAGCAAATCGAAACACGGGAAACCCGCCACTTACCGGCATAATCTGCGAACTGGCCGACCAATCCTGATTGGCATAGCTGGTATAGCGAACGGTCAGATCGTAACCGATTGGATTGTCGGCGACACCTTCATGGATCACATTGAAATATGTACCGTCAACTTCGGCGTGGAGGTATTCGTTTAAAAAAGACTTATCTTCCGATGACAACTCCGAAGCCAGCCACTGGCCGGTCAAAAATAACGAACCGTCGCTGTTGAGATAATCTTCAAGGACTGAGATATCTGAGGCTGACATTAAATTCGAGGCGGTATCCCCGGTAAACCAGACAACCATATTGAAGTTGCTCAGCATATGCGACGGCGGAGTTCCCTTGGCTTCGTGGTCCCAAAGCTCCACCGGCATTTTAAGCTTATAGAAATCGTCAAGATATATCTGCTGATAGTCGGCACCCCTGTCGGAATCGACCAATAGCACTTGCGGACTGCCGACGGAGACTTCAAAAGAAAACACGGCCAGAGGACTATCGGAGTCGTTTTTAATTGAGACGAAAAACGTATCGTACGTCGGCACCAGTGTGTCGGGCATGGTGAATACTATCGGATGGCTATCATTGTCAACATATCCACCGTCACCCTCGATAGTGGGATAGAATATAGAG
>CAZMWI010000072.1:0-15163 GCA_964569945.1 uncultured Ignavibacteriaceae bacterium | reverse complement strand
ATACAATACATGCTCGACACGCATATCAAGGACGGCTTTCTCGAAATTGCGCCGCCATTTTTGGCCAATGCCGACAGTATGACCGGGACCGGGCAACTGCCCAAGATGGCCGAGGATATGTATCAGCTATCCGATGAGACGCTGTACCTTATTCCGACCGCGGAAGTGCCGGTAACCAATCTTCACCGCGATGAGATCCTCGATGAAGAAGAACTTCCCAAGAAGTACGTCGCATATACGCCCTGTTTTCGTCGCGAGGCCGGGTCGGCGGGCAAGGATACGCGGGGTCTTTTGCGTTTGCATCAGTTCGAGAAAGTGGAGATGGTTAAAATCGTCCATCCCGATAATTCGTATAATGATTTGGAAACGCTCCTTAATCAGGCGGAGAAAATACTGCAGGGTTTGAACATCCCATATCGAGTGCGGACGCTCGCGACCGGCGATTTATCGTTCGCGGCGGCCAAGTGCTATGACATCGAAATATGGTCAGCCGGCGTGGAGAAATATCTCGAGATATCGTCTGTCTCCAATTTCGAAGATTTTCAGGCCCGACGTATGAATACCCGCTTTCGCGATAAAGACGGCAAGGTGCATTTCGTGCATACATTAAACGGCTCCGGGACGGCCCTGGCGCGCCTTATTCCGGCCATACTGGAGAACAATCAAACCGAGTACGGTTCAATCATGATTCCGGAGGCGATCCGAGCCTATATGGGGGGAATGGCGGAAATTACCGATCGTGGGTAATTCAATAAGCATACGGCATTCGTTCGGGGGAACGACCTTTTTTAAGCTTTTTCTGATCCTTGGACTGATCGTCATATCTTGCGTTTTTATATATTACACGGTCGATGTGATCGGTCAGCTCAAGGCCGAAGCGGAAAAGTCGGTGCGGTCGTACGTCAAGCTCTGGCAGCTGGCCGCCAGCGAGGATACATCGACCGGCGAAGTTCAGATCATTTTTGAGGAGATCATCACTAAGGCGAGTTTCCCGGTTATTATCGCCGACACGGCGGGCAATCCCGTCTTTTGGCGCAATATTCCGAACATATCAGACAACGATCCCGATCCGGAAGTGCATAAAAAAATCAGGAAGCTCGCCATAGACATGAAAGATGCCAACGGCGCCATTCCGCTGATGTATGGTAACCGCGTTATTTCTTACTTTTATTATGGTGATTCGAAAATTATCCGGCAACTGAAGTGGATGCCGTTCGTGGAACTGGGACTGGTCGGGGCCTTCATACTGGTCGGTTTTATCGGTTTTCAGAACATCCGTCGCTCCGAAGAACGTCATATCTGGGTCGGTATGGCCAAAGAGACGGCTCATCAGCTGGGCACGCCGATTTCATCGCTCATGGGTTGGCTGGAACTTCTGAGTCATAGCGACGGCGAAGGTCAAAGTGGTACGTCGGGTAAAAAGACGGATTACCCCGAGATATTCAAGCAAATGTCCACCGATGTGGATCGCCTGCAGAGTGTGGCCAATCGCTTCGGTCAAATCGGTTCGCTGCCGGAGTTGAAAGATGGCGATCTCAATGAACTCCTGCAGATGACGGCTGAATATTACCGGCGGCGGCTGCCGTTCGATGGTAATGGGGTCGAAATTATCTGCAAGCTGAATCCTCTGCCCAAAGTTTCGCTCAACGGGCAACTGGTTACATGGGCCATAGAAAATCTGCTGAAAAACGCCCTGCAGGCCGTCGATCCGCAATCCGGACGAATCGAGATATTTTCCGGTCCATCCAGAGATAACCGGTATGCCGTCGTCGAAATTTCCGACAACGGCAAAGGTATTTCCCCGGGAACCGCCCGCAAACTGTTTCGACCCGGGTTTACGACCAAAAAACGGGGGTGGGGTTTGGGTCTGACGCTCTCCAAAAGAATCGTCGAGGAGTACCATCGTGGTCGCATTGCGCTTCTCAGATCCAAACCGGGTGAAACTACGTTCCAGATCGTCCTGCCGGTAGACAAAGGCGACCGTGTCAAACGAAATAAATTATACAACGTCCCGCAACCTCGCGGCAGGATGTAACAATACGGGAAATTACAATGGATAAAAAGAAAATACTCTGGGTTGACGACGAAATAGACTCCCTCAAGCCGCATATACTCTTTCTGGAGCAAAAAGGTTTTGCCGTCGTTACGGCCATATCGGGCGACGATGCCGTCAGCAAAGTATCCTCCGAGGCTATCGACCTGGTTCTGCTCGACGAGATGATGCCGGGCAAAGACGGCCTGACGACGCTCGAAGAGATAAAAGAGCTGCGGCCGCATCTTCCGGTGGTCATGGTTACCAAATCAGAGGAAGAATCGCTGATGGAAGAAGCGATCGGGCAGAAGATAGATGATTACCTGACCAAGCCGGTCAATCCGTCACAGGTACTTATGGTCGCCAAGCGTCAGCTGGAGCAAAGAAAAATCGTTTCGGCGACGCAGATGAAGCGGTATATCACGGATATCAATCGTTTCAATCAAAAGTTGTACGGTGCAATGGAGCCGGAGGACTGGATGGAAGCCGGTCGGCTGCTGGCCTCCTGGGATCTGGAACTCGACGAAAGCCCCGATCAGGGGCTGTTCGAGACGCACGCCGGAACCCGTCGCGAATGGAACACCGAATTTACCAAGTATCTCGATAAACACTACCTGTCGTGGATAAATTCGGAAAATCGCCCGACTATGTCGCCCGATCTGCTCGATAAGTACATGGTGCCTCTTCTTAAGGCCGGAAAGAAAGTCCTGTTGGTCGTGGTCGATTGCATGCGGCTGGACCAATGGCTGACTATCGAATCGAGCGTCGCGGAATATTTCGACGTCCAGCGCGATATGTATTTTTCGATATTGCCGACCGCGACGCCGTTCGCCCGAAACGCCATTTTCGCGGGAATGTTTCCCGATGAAATCGCACGCATCTATCCGGAGCATTGGCAGAACGTCGACGAGGGCTCGCTCAACCGCAATGAAGACCACTATCTCGCCGATCAGCTCAAGCGCAAAGGAATTAAAGCGGCCGATAAGCTGAGATACGAGAAAATTTACGACAATACTGAAGGTGAAGTACTTGCCAAGAAGACCGGGGATTTTTTCCAAAGCCCGGCGGTAGCGTTCGTTTTCAATTTTCTCGATATTCTCGCGCACGGCCGGTCGACCAATGTTATTTTGAAGGAAATCGCGGGCAGCGAGGCGGCTTTCCGGTCACTGATGCACAGCTGGTTCGTGCATTCGCCGCTGTTTACAATATTGAAATCCTTCGCGGCCAAGGGGTACACGGTCGTTATGACGTCAGATCACGGATCGGTGCTTTGTTCACGCGGGACTCTTGCCCACGGTAAGAAAGACACCTCAACCAACCTGCGCTACAAGTACGGTGACAATCTGAACTGTGATCCCAAAGACGCCTTTCTGATAAAGAAGCCGGAGGAATATCACCTGCCCAAATTCAGCCTTGCCACGACTTATATCATAGCCAAGGAAGATTTTTATTTCGTGTACCCCAATAAGTACAATGAATACGTTCGGCAGTTCCAAAACTCATTCCAGCACGGCGGCATATCGCTCGAAGAATTGGTTGTGCCGGTGGCCGTGCTGACGCCCCGGTGATAGAATGTTCCGCGACAGCCGCAAAGTTCATTCAACATCCGAACGGGAAACCATCGAGGTCGGTGAAAGCCTCGCCGGGGACCTTGTTGAGGGCGACGTAATCGTCCTGACCGGGCCGCTCGGAGCAGGCAAGACGGTGTTTATCAAAGGTCTGGCGCAGGGGCTGGACATTCCTTACGATGACGTCAAATCGCCATCGTATACGCTGGTTAACGAATATCAAGGGAAGATGATCCTGTTTCATTTTGATTTGTACCGTATGAACGATCTCGAAGAACTTTATCATATCGGATGGGATGATTATCTGATGCGCGACGGCATCGTCGTTGTGGAATGGGGAGAGAAGGCCGACGGCCTTCTGCCGGATAATGTGATCAGGATAGATATCGCAATTATTTCTGACTACGAACGGAATATAGATATCAGGTTTGCACTATGAACGAGCCGAAAACATATAACAATCTTCTGGCTATTGACAGTTCCGGGTCGATTCTGCGAGTGGGTGTCGCCTGCGGCGACATCGTCACGGAGGAAACGAGCAACGACCGTTTCCGCCACGCGGAATTTATATTCAACCTGATAGAGAAGACCATAAAAGAATCCTCCGTAAAAAAAAGCGACCTTGAGGGCTTGGTAGTTTCGACCGGTCCCGGTTCGTTTACGGGCCTGAGAGTCGGCCTGGCTGCGGCCAAGGGGCTGGCGCTGGCGCTCGACCTGCCGATTATCGGGGTTACGGTTTTTGAGGAGCTATCCAAGCCACTAAACGGTGTGTGTGGCCCCACGACGATACTGATACCATCGAGGCGCGGCGAATATTATATGTATGAGTCTTCTAATGCGGCGTTCGATGCCAAAACTATCAGAATCATAAAATCTGCCGAGCTGGCGTCGCTTCCACAAGATCAGCAAGTATATTTGACAGAACCCAATATCAGCGATCCTCAGTTGAAAGCGATGAATCATCTCACTTCCGATGATTTCGCCGTCACAACCGGTCTTTATATAAAGGCGGGCCGAGAGAAATTGCTCGAGTTCGGCGGCGATGATATCGACCGGCTGGTGCCGTTGTATATTCAAACCTTCCCTGTGAGGCCGCGGAAATAGCTATTGTCAACTAAGGAGACAAACATAACATTTCGGTCGATGACCGAAGCAGACCTTGATGCGGTGACGCTTCTGGAGCAGCGGATATTCTCCGATGCCTGGCCGAGAGAAGCGTTCGAGCAGGACGTCGACTCCGCCAACAGCGGTTTTATTCTCGCCGAAAGTGACGGTGTTTTATGCGGTTACGCGGGTTATCTTATTGGCGGAGGGGAGGCGCAGCTTATCAATATAGCCGTTGCGCCGGAATATCGCGGAAAATCTATTGCAAAAACGTTATTAAACTATATCTTAGAAATCGCCCAAAAGGCCGATTGCGAGAACATTTTTCTTGAAGTTCGGCCGTCGAATCAGGCGGCCATTGGTTTATACAGGAAGTTCGGCTTTTTGGATTTGTATTGTCGGCCGAATTATTATCATTCGCCGACCGAAGACGCCCTTGTTATGGTGAAAAACCTGCGGGAAGGCTGACAGAAGCCATGGATTGGTTTAAAAAGACAAAATCAGGTTTAAGCGCTCAGGTTAAAAAAGATATACCCGACGGGCTCTGGACAAAATGTCCGGAGTGCAGCGAGGTTATATATACCAAACAGCTTGAGAATAATCTCTGGGTCTGCCCGAAATGCCGCTATCATTTCCGGATAACGTCGGGCAAGTATATCAGCTTCCTTCTCGACGACGGGCATCTCGAAGAATACGACAAGAATCTTGTCTCCAAAGATCCGCTGAAATTCAAAGACTCAAAAAAATATCCCGACCGCATAAGGGCGGCGATAGAAAAGTCGGGACTAAACGACGCCGTCATTTGCGGCATAGGCAAAATCAAGGGGGTCGAGCTTTCTTTTTCGATAATGGATTTTTCATTTATCGGCGGTTCGATGGGGTCTGTCGTCGGTGAGAAAATCGCCCGGGCTATCGAGCGGGCCATTGATCGCGAGATTCCGCTGATTATTGTCTCATGTTCCGGCGGCGCCCGCATGCAGGAGAGCATTTTATCTCTGATGCAGATGGCCAAAACGTCGGCTCTTCTGGCCAAACTGGCCGAAAAAAAGCTGCCATATATATCGGTCCTGACCAATCCTACAACGGCTGGTGTAATGGCTTCTTATGCCTCTCTCGGCGATTTGATCATCGCCGAGCCCAAAGCCCTGCTGGGTTTTGCCGGTCCCCGTGTCATTCAGCAGACTATCGGGCAGGACCTTCCGCCCGGTTTCCAGTCTTCGGAATTTTTCAAAGAAAAGGGCTTTCTGGATAAGATAGTCGAACGAAGCGAACTGCGCGACACCCTGGCTCTGCTTCTCGAATACATCAACCACAGGTAAATATGTCTCCCAAAATCAGCGCTTATGACAACGCTCTGGACTTCATATTAGCCCGGGAGCATTTCGGCATAAAACTCGGATTGGAAAATATTTCCAATTTCCTGGATTCCATTGGTCGACCGCAGGAAAAGTTTGCGTCGGTGCATATTGCCGGGACCAACGGCAAAGGCTCCACGGCATCGTACGTCGAACGCATCGTGCGCGAAGCGGGGTACCGTACGGGTATATTCACGTCACCACATCTGGTAGATTTCAGAGAGAGGATAAAAGTCGACGGCGAATATATCTCCCGGCGGTTTATCAGCGACTTTGTACGGAAGTACCGGGATGTAATCGAAAAGCATAACATTACATTTTTCGAAGTCTGCACCGCTCTGGCGTTCAGTTATTTTGCATCAAAGAAGATCGACCTGGGTATAATCGAGGTCGGGCTGGGCGGGAGGCTAGACGCCACTAACACGCTCCGACCACTGCTTTCGGTCATTACGGATATATCGTACGACCATACCAATCTTCTCGGTGATACCCTTGATAAAATCGCGTGGGAGAAAGCCGGGATAATCAAACCGGGAGTGCCGGTGCAAATTGGATTGCTGCCCACTGCGGCGAAGAAAACAGTAAAACAGGTTTGCCGCGAAAGAGACACATCGCTTGAGTCTCTGGCCAAAGACGATTTTTCTATGGACGGAAAGCCGTTTGGATTCTACTATCACGATGGTAATTCCCGGTGGGGGAAGATGAACTTGCAGTCGTCCCTGCCCGGTCTGCATCAGGTTAAAAACGCCGCGTTGGCGGTGCGGGTGTGCCGGTTTATAGGCGAAAACGGATTCAATATAAACAAGACCGCAATAAAGAACGGCCTCCGTAAAACTGACTGGCCGGCCCGCTTTGAAATCATAAGAAAGAAAGACCGGCCTACTGTCATTCTCGACGTCGGTCACAACCCGGCCGGAGTCAAAGCCACGGTCGAGACGTTCAAAGAAGTGTTCCCCGGCCGTAAAGCACACCTGGTGATGGGTTTTGTGCGGTTCAAGAGTCTGAAGGAAATTGTAGCGACGCTGGAAAAAATCGCCCTTTCGGCGCAAGTATGCCTGCTGAAAACTTATCGCAGCACGCCTCCGGAGGAGATCGCGTCTCATTTCAGCGGCAAAATACCGGTGGAAGTTTCGCAATCTTTGGTTGATTCGGCCCGTAAGGTCATAAAAAGCGCCCGGCCTGACGATATCGTAATTATCTGCGGGTCCCATTTTGCGGTGGGTGAATTTATGGCGGAAATGAACGATATTTTATGACGCAAAAGAAAAAGACAACCACAACCACATCAGCGAAAGAAACCATTGCCAAACTCAAACGTCAGTCCGAAAAACGCCTGGCCGATCTGACTCAGGCCAACCGCCAGCTTAAAAGAAAAATATTTGACCTCTATACGGTCTTTGAACTCAGCCGCAATTTCAATGCGGTGCTTAATTTCAGCACCCTGCTCGATTCGTTCGTGTTGACGTCGCTGGGGCAGATGGGTTCTGCCAAGGCTGCGTTGTATCTTCCTCCGGCGCCGGGTCAAACCGAATTCAAAATGGTGCGGGTCAAAGGACCTGCTCCGTTTCCCGCCGAAGAGATTTTCATCGATCCGCAGAAAAGTTTCGGTAAGTACATTACCAATCTCAACCGACCGGTACCGGTGCCGGAAATACGTGACAAATTCAAAACCGAAGAGGTTCAGGCCTTTTTGGAATTTTTCCCGAACGGACTTATTGTACCGTTGGTGTTCCAGACCAAGCTCGGCGGGATACTGGTAATAGCCAGAAAGGAATCGGGGCAGAACTATCAACCCGATGATATAGAATTTTTATCGATATTGGCCAGCCAGACCGCCGTCTCGATCGAGAACGCCCGTCTATTCGAATCCGAAAAAGAAGCACTGGAAAAGCTGCGCGAAACCCAGCAGCTTTTGGTGCAATCGGAAAGACTGGCCGCGCTCGGACAGCTTTCGGCCAGAATCGCGCATGAAGTCAATAACCCGCTCGGAATCATAAAAAACTATCTGCATCTGGCTTCCCGTGAATGCGAGAAAGAAGGCATGGCGCCGAAAGCCTCCGAGTACGTCGGAGTAATCCGTCAGGAGATCGACCGCATCGCCCAGATAGTCCGCCAGCTGCTGGACTTCCACCGTCCCAAAGCGGCACGCTTCCTCCAGACCGACCTGAACCATGTCTTTCGAGAGGTCGTTTCGCTTTTAAGCCATCAGCTCGAGGACGCCAATATCAAACTTAAAATAGACATCAATGGCGAACTCCCAAGCATAATGGCCTGGCCCGAGGGATTAAAACAGGTCTTTCTGAACGTCCTCCTAAACGCCAAGGATGCTATCAAATCCGACGGTGAAATACTCATAAGCCTGTCGCCGAAAGAGCACAGCGTCTCGATATCTATCGAGGATTCCGGACCCGGTATCGATGAAAAACATATCCCGCACATTTTCGAGCCATTCTTTACGACCAAAGAGGGCGGCGGCGGAACCGGGCTCGGTCTGTCGGTTTGCTATGGCATAATATCGAATCACGGCGGCACCATAAATTTCCGCAATTCGAAAAAGGGCGGGTGTTTTGACATCGATCTGCCGATAGAACAAGAAGATATTGAATATGACTGGGGAATCTGAAAAAATACTGGTTGTCGACGATGAAGAGCGGATGTGCCATTCGCTGTACGAACTTCTCACCGCCGATGGCTACGACGTCACCACCACACAATCTGGCAAAGAAGCCATCGACCTTATGCGTCGTAAGCAGTTCAGCCTGGTATTGACCGATATAAAAATGCCCGAGATTGGCGGCATGGATATTCTTCGCGCCGCCCGCGACGTCGACCCGGAGATTATCGTCATTCTCATGACCGGTTATGCCTCGCTGGAGACGTCGCTTGATGCCATTAAAAGTGGGGCGTTTGAATATCTTCTCAAGCCGGTCGAATTCACCCAGCTTGAAATATCGGTCGAACGCGGTCTGGAAAAACGCAAAGCCTCGCTCGCCCGCAAGAAACTTCTGAACGACCTGCAGGTTGCCAACCTGAACCTGTATAACCGCCTCGAAGAAATAAATGCACTGTACGAAGCCGCCACGTCGATTGGTTCATCGTTCGATATACAGGAATTGCTTGATAAGATTCTTGCGCTGGCGACGACTGTCACTCAGTCGGAACTGGGGTCGATCATGCTGGTCGATCCGACCGGTCAATTTTTGACGATAGAGGCTTTTATCGGCCTGGAGCCGGAAATCGCCAAATCGGTTAAACTGCCGGTGGGGTCTTCTATCGCCGGCTATGTTGCCCAGAACGGCGAGCCGATTATAATATCCGACGTCGAAAAAGACGAACGATTCCAGCGCATTAATAAGGAGCGCTACAGCTCGTCATCGCTTCTATCGGTGCCGCTGAAAGTTACCAATAATATTCTTGGCGTCATTAATATGGCCAATAGAAAAGACGGCTCCAAATTCGACGACCATGATTTAAAGCTTTTGACTACGTTTGCATCGCAGGCCGCAATTTCAATTAATGACGCCAGGCTGTTCGAGTACAACAAGCGCAAACTGACCGAATTTTCTATTCTGTTTGATCTTTCCAACCAGCTGTCGCGGGTAGGATCGGTTTCGGCGATGCGTACGGCGGTATTCGACTATATGAAGCAGCTGCTTCCAATAGATTTCGCCCTTTGGTTCGAATGGCGACCGCTCCACAAGAGCCTGCGGCCGGTCGGCGTAACCGGCACGGAAATTCCTCTAACTGAAAGCGGCTCAATTAATCTGGAAAAAGTGAAAGCCGAAGACCTTAATTTGGAAAATATAGACCTGACGGCGGTGGAAATAAACGATATCAAAGCGCTCTCGAAATATATCGGCGAGCAGGTTGACTCATATTCGATCTACCCCAAAACGACCGAAAAATTCACGGCTCTTCCGGTGATGCAGGAAGGAGAATTGCGGTATATTTTCTGTATCGATGCACAGGAAAACAGCCCGTTTACTGAGCAGGACTTGTCGCTGATCAAACTTATGGTTTCACAGGCGACCGGCTTTTATGAGCGCGAGAAAGCTCTGCTTAATGCCACCCGGCTTTTGACTATGGGTAATATGATTTCCGAAATCTCGCACGATCTTCGCAAGCCGCTGACCAATATCAAAGGTTGGATTCAGATTCTCGGCGAAAAATGGCCACAGGTTACCGAGGACACGCAGTTTTTCCATATGGCCGAAGAAGAAATCCAGCGTCTCAATGAACTGGTCAAGGAACTGGTTGATTTTTCCAAACCACAGAAATACGAAACCGAACTGCGCGATATCCGGTCGGTCATCCGCCGGGCGGCGGAACTTATCAAACCGGATATGCGAAAGAAAAAGATTAATTTCAGCGAGAATTTCGAAGACTGTAATTGGGAAATTCCCATTAATAAAAATCAGATTCTCGAAGTCTTTCTCAACTTATTCCTGAACGCTATTGATGCCATCGACGATGAAGGCGAGGTTCTTGTAACCGGCAAGATCGACCGCCCGGATTTCAAAAAAACTGACTATTTGGCGGTCACGGTCACCGATTCGGGCAAAGGCATTAAAAAAGAAAACCTCTCGCGCATATTCGACCGGTATTATACCACCAAAGAAACCGGGACCGGGTTGGGCCTGGCAGTGGTCGAGCGTATTATAACCGCTCATGGGGGGACTTTGGCAGTCAAATCCGAGGAGGGAAAAGGGACTAGTTTCACGCTTTATTTCCCCAATTAATCCTGCAATATGTTGCAAAAAAATGGCATTAATTTAACAAATTGGCTTGATTTTTCACATCCATTGACGATAAATATAAAAGCCCTATAAATATGAAAAAAGATAAGACAAAAATTCTGGTAATCGACGATGACCCCAAGGTTTCGTGGATTCTTTCAGAGGGGTTGCCGTCAAGATACGAAATAACCTCGGCCCGCGACGGTATCGAGGGTATTCAGATGGTGTCCACCGAAAAACCCGATCTGATTCTTCTGGATATAAAAATGCCGGGCATGACCGGTTTGGAGGTCCTTGAAAAGCTGGGTAGGCTGGAAGAGCGCCCCGAGGTCATTATGCTTTCCGGTCACGGTGAAACCAAGAATATTGTCGAGTCGATTCATCTGGGTGCGGCTGAGTTTATTAATAAGCCGTTCGACGTAAAGGAAGTAGAGCTGCATATCCAGACCATTCTGGAAAAAACCAAGCTTAAAGACGAAGTCAAAGTCCTCAAGACCGAACTTAAGACACGCAATTCCTATGAGAAATTTATCGGCGATTCACACAAGATGGTCAAAGTCAAGGATATCATCGAACAGGTGGCGGATTCCGAGCTGTCCGTCTTGATTCGCGGCGAATCCGGGACAGGTAAGGAAATCGTCGCCCGCATGCTTCACGCGATGTCCGGGCGTTCGGAGCAGCCGTTCACCAAGGTCAACTGCGCCGCTATCCCGCGCGATCTTCTCGAAGCCGAGCTGTTCGGCTATGAAAAAGGCGCCTTCACCGGGGCTCACAAGACCAAGCCGGGGCGTTTTGAGGTGGCCAACAAAGGTTCTATCTTCCTCGATGAAATCGGCGATATGCCGCTGGAGCTTCAATCCAAGTTGCTGCAGGTTTTGGAGCAGCAGGAATTTGTCAGGGTTGGAGGGATAAACAATATCCACGTCGACGTGCGAATTATCTGCGCGACCAATAAGAACCTCGATGAAGCCATCGGCCGCAATGAGTTCCGTGACGACCTGTTTTATCGTCTCAATGAAATAACCATCACCCTTCCGCCGCTCCGTGAGAGAAAAGACGACATTTCGCTTTTGATAAATCATTTTATAGAAAAATATAATCAGCTTTATCAAAAAGAAACCCCGCCGCTGTCGCCGGAGACAATGGCCAAGATGGTCGGTTTCAACTGGCCGGGCAATGTCCGTCAGCTTGAAAATCTTATCAAACAGATTGTCGTGCGCGGCGATGAATCCATAGCCGAGGACCTCTCTAATGGGTCGTCGAGCCACGCCGTAAGAAGTTCTCAGGTGGACGCCGATGACATCGACAGCGATCCTGAGCTGGCCGGGACATTTTCTCTCAAGAAAAGAGTCGGTGCGGCAATTGCCCGCGAGGAAAAGCGTCTGATCAGAGACGTTTTAAACAGTGTCAACTGGAACCGTCGCAAGGCCGCCGATATCCTTGAAATAAGCTACCGCTCGCTGTTATATAAAATCAAAGACTATAATCTGAATTCCACAAAATAATTTCTTTGCGCATTTATCGACCAATTGCATGCAAAACAATGCATGTATTGTGCAGTGCGATACTATCGCAATGTTGATAACTTTATCGATTTTATGGCGGCAAGTTTGTGCCCGAAAATGGCTTATGCCGCTAACCCGCTCGCATACAGGCGCTCCGGCTGCAATAATGGATATATTATTCTATTATATGGTCATTATGTACTTATTGTGATAAGTGGAATGAAAATTGCTTATATGGCGGGTGTATAAATGTATAAATTAGCAGCAACGTGCGTAAGTATTGATAAACATGTTTGAGTATAAAATGACTGCAGCGATAGAACACGATTTTGCCTCACGAATAAGCTACGAATTAAAACGTGCGGAGCGATACCGCATTTTTTTATCCCTGTTGATTTTCAATCTGGGGCCTGTCGTTGATAGAGGCGGAAGCGCCGGCGTAACCGAAGAGGACACAAGGGAGAAATTCCTTTCCGATATTCGCTCATTTCTTGGCCACACCGTTCGTGAGATCGATGCCATTTCAAACACCAACAATATCAAAGTCGGGCTGTTGCTTCCCGAAACCTCGCGCCAGGGGGCAGAAGCGGCCGCCAAGCGCCTGGGACAGCAAATAAGCGGTTTTTGCAATGAATACTTTCCGCAGACGGCGGATCATTTTATTCCGGTCGAAATTTCATCGTACCCCGACGCCGCCGGTGCCCGAGCGATTCAGGATTATATCGGCGAATTCAATAAAGATAATTGAGAAAATTTGGATATAAAAAAAACCCCGGCATCAGTCGGGGCTTTTTTTGTACCTGTAATTCGGGCTACCAGCCCATAAGCTGTTCAAGATTCTTGTTGAGCTTTTCAACCCGGTCTTCAATGTCGGCCTTGCGCATACGTTCTTTTTCTATGACATCGTCAGGAGCGTTTTTCAAAAAGTCGGCATTGGCGAGCTTTTTGGACAGATTTTCCAGATGACCCTTTAAATTCTTAAGCTCTTTTTCGAGGCGGCTTTTCTCGGATTCGATATTAATCAAACCTTCGAGCGGAATAAAAATCTCCGCCCCGGAAATAACCGCCGATGCCGAAAGCCCCGGCTTTTTGATCTTGGGGCCGACGTGCAGTTTTTCAATCTTGGCCAGCGACCGGAAATAATCCTGATAGCTTTCCAGCACTTTGGCCAGGTCGGTATTGGCGACGCGAATGTATAAATCGGATCGCTTGCCGGGCGGGACATTCATCTCGGCCCGAACCGAGCGTACAGCGTTCACGACCGCCTGAATCGATTCCAGCGAGTTTTCCAGCGACTCATCTTTGTACTTAGCCAGTTCCTGTGGCCACGGGCCGTAGTATAGCGTCTCCGGATTCGACGGGAACCTCTCCCGCAAATCGGAATTGATTTCTTCGGTAACGAACGGAATAAACGGCTGAAGCAGCTTCAAAATTTTATCCAGCGTATAGACGGCTACCTTGAGCGATGTCTCCCGAATCGGGAGGTCCGGGGCGTCCGGCTTGATAAGCTCGACATACCACGAGCAGTAATCGTTCCAGACAAAGCTGTAGAGCGCCTTAGCCGCCGCCGAAAGCCGAAACTCGGCGAAATTGCGGTTGATGGTCGCGATGGTATTAGTCAGGCGCGACAGGATCCAGCGATCCACCAGAATCAAATCATTATCTTTGAAATCATTATAGTCGAACTGCTGCTCGCCGAGGCGCATCATGACAAACCGCGACACCTGATAGATCTTGTTGACAAAATTGCGTCCGATCTCGAAGGTATTTTTGGAAATCCACGGGTCCTGTCCGTCGGGTGTCGCCAGAAGCAGGCTGTAGCGCAGGGCATCGGCGCCGTGCCTTTCGATAATCTCCAGCGGGTCAATCCCATTGCCGAGCGACTTGGACATCTTGATTCCATTCGAATCCCTGACGATGCCGTGGATATAAACGTCGGTAAACGGCAGCTCACCCATGAATTCATAACCGGCCATAACCATCCGCGCTACCCAGAGGAAGATGATTTCGTGGGCGGTGACAAGGACATTGGTCGGATAGAATTTCTTGAGCATCGGGTCGTCTTTATCGGGCCATCCGAACGTGGAAAACGGCCAGAGCCACGAGGAAAACCATGTATCGAGGACATCTTCGTCCTGGATGATCTTGCTTTCGCCGCACTTGGTGCATTTTTCCGGCTTCTCCCGGGAGACCATGATTTCGCCGCAATCCTCGCAGTAGTACACCGGGATGCGGTGTCCCCACCAGAGCTGGCGCGAGATGCACCAGTCGCGGATGTTTTCCATCCAGTGAAGGTACGTCTTGGACCAGTGCTCCGGGTGGAAGCGCAGCTTGCCGCTCTTGACAGCTTCGACCGCCGGTTTGGCCAGCGGGGCCATGCGCACAAACCACTGTTCAGATAAATACGGCTCTATCTCTTTGTGGCAGCGATAGCAGGTCCCGACCGCGAGGTCGTGCTTTTCTATTTTTTCGAGGTGACTTTTCTTTTCCAGTTCGGCCACCAATTGTTTGCGGGCTTCATAACGATCCAAGCCCTTGAATTTACCGGCCTCGGCGTTAAGGGTACCGTCGATATTGAGAATATTAATTTCTTTCAAATCGTGACGCAAACCGATCTCGAAGTCGTTGGGATCGTGAGCCGGGGTAACTTTGACTACGCCCGTGCCGAACTGCGGATCGACATATCCGTCGGCTATTATCGGCAGCTCCCGTTCGAGAATCGGTAATATGGCGGTCTTACCGACATATTTTTTGTATTTGGTATCTTTGGGATTGACCGCCAGCGCCGTATCGCCGAGCATCGTTTCCGGGCGAGTCGTGGCGACGGTCAGAAATTCATCGGAGCCTTTTATCTTGTACTTGA
>CAZMWI010000071.1:0-15175 GCA_964569945.1 uncultured Ignavibacteriaceae bacterium | reverse complement strand
CGTCATACGATGCACCGTCAACCCCGCCTCGTCGATCAACTGCTTCGAGAGGTCATCGGGGTAACCGTCGGTGATATAAATCGTCCTGATCCCCGCGTTGATAATCATCTTGGCGCACAGCACGCACGGGTATGTGGTGGAATATAGTGTCGCTCCTTCGATCGACACACCCGACGTCGCGGCCTGTATGATTGCGTTCTGCTCGGCGTGTATCGCCCGGCACAGCTCGTGGCGCTCGCCCGATGGGATATTCATCTGTTCACGCAGACACCCGACGTTCAGGCAGTGCTCCAGGCCCGAGGGCGAGCCGTTGTATCCGGTGGACAGGACGCGCTTGTCTTTGACTATGACCGCCCCCACCTGCCGCCTCAGGCAGGTCGAACGGGTCGCGGCCAGTTGCGCGATACGCATGAAGTATTCGTCCCACGAGGGACGGTTGTCTTGCGGGCTGGACATGAGGTAAATCTATGATTATATCTTATCGCGAGCAATTAAAATCTCGGCAGATTCCGGCTTTTCGATCCGGAAATATTCTCTGCCCGAGCCGCCGCTGACGGCAATCTCGAGATATCCGAAGGAATTTATATATGCCACCGGCCGACCGGGCTTTACGGCGCCAAACGTCTTCTTTATAGGGCCGATTTTGGCGCCGTTCAGATATACAATACCTCCGGCATTAATTCGTTCGGCTTTGATAGAACTGACAAGGTTGCCGAAATGATCGATATAAATCACAGTTCCGGCTATCCCCTGGCTGGTCTTACGATATCCCGGCGGTTTTATGCGAATCATGTCATTAATGGCCGGGCCGAACTCTTCGGGGATCACACCCAACGCAAGATAAGCTGCGACCGGAGCGAAAACATCGCGCGCATGAAATGTATCGGAGGCGTCGGGCAATATATATTTTGAATTCCTGATCTCTATGATTTTACTGATCTCGCGCCTGCCCAGAAATGAAAACAGGCCGTTGTCCGGACCGACAAAAACCAACTTGTTGGTTTTTATCACGAGACCTTTTCGCTTAGTTCCAACTCCGGGATCGACAACACCGATATGAATCGTCCCCGGTGGAAAAGCCCTGTATGAAGTTTCCATCACGTATCGCCCGGCGGCAATATCAAACGGCGGGACGGAATGGGTTATATCGACAATGTCGGCCCTGCGGCATATTGAAAGAATAATCCCTTTGACGATTCCGGCGTAATTATCGTTTGTGCCGAAATCGGTGGTGAGAGTTATAATCGGTTCGCTCATATTTACAGGTGCCAGGCATTGAATCCCAGTTCATCGTCCCTCTTGCGAAGAATCTCCGTGCTCAAAGGCCGAATGAACACCTCGAGCGTCGCCTGCACGACCGCCTCGAACAGGTGGCCGGTGAACGAATGGAGCGAACTGTCGCCGACTGTGACATGCATGTGGAGAAATATTTCATCGCTGCCGTCGACCCGGGCGATATTGCCATTAAGCGCGCCCACTTCGAGCCGCTCCCGGAAAGATTTGGTGACATACCCTTTGGTTGAAAAATCGTAAACACCCAGACAGGCGCTTTCGAAAGCGCCCAGCCCCTGCAAAAAACCGCCTTTGATATCGTGCTGTCGGACAAATTCGGTGAGAGTCGAGACGACCTCTTCACCGCGGTCGAGGCGAACCAAAAATCCCTCCTCAACCTTCTTAAAATTCATATCAGGTTACCTCATTAAGCCAATCGAGATAATCCGGGTTGCCCTCGCTGACATTCAGTGTGATCACTTCGGGCACGTCGTCAGGGTGATTTTCCCGGACGAATTTCGTAAGCGTTTCCACTTTCTTTGTGGTCGTTTTGATGACCAGCAGGGATTCTTCGGCTTCCTTGACCTTGCCCTTCCACCGGTAAACCGACTGAACCCCTCTGACAATATTTACGCAGGCGGCCAGTTCATTGTTTACCAGTTGGCGGGCGAAATCGACGGCTTTATCGGTCGGAACCGTTACCTGCACAACTCTGAATGCGGACATATGGTACCCCTCTTTCTAAGATTTTATTTTTCTGTTCAGCTTTTTCTCCAGCGATGCGACTTTACCCGTCAGACGGTCGCTTGCGTCTTTGCGGTCGTCCATCGACAGGACCATATAAATCCGGTTGTTGGCTTCGAGGAGCTTAAGACGGCATTTGTTAACAAGATCCATAATTTCATCCCATTCGCCTTCTATGACGGTCGACATGGACGACGTCTTATACGGCAGGCCGGAGCGGTCGATGATATCAATAATCTTTGACACCTCGCCGGAGGCCGATTCTGACCCGCCGGTCGGAAACATGGAAAATTGAATTAACATATTTACCTCACTGAATATTATCGGTTTAAACCCCGGGGACAAATAGAAAAATATCGCCCACCGCTCTTTCCAGGCTGTAATTGCTGCTTATATATCTGAACAGCGGGGCATATTCCTTGCCGTTTACGTAATCGATTCCCTTACTATTTCTAGGATAATCATCCTCAGAGTATTTTTGCACGAATATCACCTTGGGCTTATATTTTGCTATATTCTTCGCGGCATCGTCCACCATATCCGGGTGCAAACCCCGCCAGTAATACCAGTCCACCCGGGTCGGATTCTTACGGTCAGTCAGGTAATACAACACGGGAAAATCGGGGTAAATGAGAATATAGTCGCCTTTGTCGGTGTAAAAATCCACGGCCTTAAGCAGGTCCGAAATTTGGCTGAAATTCCGGGCGGTGGTTCGAATTCCCTTCATTTTACCGGTCGTAAATTCGGACAGAAGCTGGTCGCGGGGGGCGTCGCGGTAGATGTAATGATATTTTGTGAAGGTCCCTGCCCCCAATATCAATAGCGCGATAGTAGCAGGGAAATATTTTTTATAGACAGATGGCGCGGCCATTTTCAGGGAGCAGTAAGAAATGGTTAGGGCAATGCCCGATCCCATATAGCTCGTGACTATGCCGACGTATGAAAATCCCGACAAATATACTACTACCGATGCGGCAAGCTGTGCCGGCAGAAGTGCCACAAGTCGTTCCCTTTCAGATACAACTTTTGTTCTCCTGATGCGCCAGATAAGAAATATGGTAATGGCATGATTGAATATGGCCATATTGTAATTGAAAAGCTTCGGGCGATAGTAGATCATAAAGCCAATAGCCGGGATCAATAATACAGGAACAATCAGCCACTTGAAATTCCTACTATAGGCCAGAAGCAACATCATCGCAATCAGCGGCAGCGAGAATACGATTGCGACATGATTGTTCTGGAATATGCCGAACAGCCATCCGCGAGCAGTGACTTCCGGGAGGTATATATAGGCGTCGGTGATATAAGCGCTAAAGCTGCCCGTATACACCAGATAAACCAGCCATATTGCCGCCGGGACCCAAAAACCGATGGCTGCCCGCCTTATAGCCCGACTGCCGACATATTCTGACTTTATTTTAAGAGGTCTTAATACATACCCAAGACCGAATATTAACGGGAGCAAAAGCACATAGTTCTGCTTGGCCCAGAACGCCAGAAATGCCAATACTCCCAGCAAGTAGTATTTTTTTCGACTCAATGCGACAATCGCCAGTGATGAATAAAAAACCGCTTCATAGTTGTACCACGGATACTGGATCATAAGCGTCGAGACCACCCACGATGCCAGAAGAAGCAACAGCAGTTCTAAATTGTTGACATATTTTCGATACACCGCCGAAAAGACCACAATCATCACCCACATCTGAACCGCCCAGTATATCCGCGATGCCAGCACCGTGTAACTGTCTCCGAAAACCGAGATAAAGACTGACTGGGCATAAATCACCAGCGGGTTGATAAGAAAGTAGAAATCCCTGTACGGCACCTGGCCGTGACTGATTCTCTGCCCCAGCGACAACAGCCAGCCCTCATCGGTGGCGTTGAACCCGTCGGGAAGATAAAGATAATTATATAAGACGACTGCGACGGTAAAAATCAAATAAGGCCAGAGTCTCGTAACTGCTGGCCTTGAATTTATCCTTTTCGGCATTTCCAAAACTTCGTTACGCCGCTATGTCCGTTCAGGATAGAGCGGGAATTTCTCGCACAGCTCTTTCACGTCCTGCGCCACCGAGCTATAAACCTCTTCGTTACCAAGATTCTGTATGACGCGGTCGATGAATTTCGCTATCTGCACCATTTCCTTCGTGCCCATCCCGCGCGAGGTAACCGCCGGAGTCCCGACTCTGATGCCTGAAGTTACGAACGGCTTGCGCGTGTCGAACGGTACCGTATTCTTGTTGACGGTAATGCCTGAAGCATCAAGGGCGTTTTCCACTTTCTTACCGGAGTATTCACGATCCAAAAACGACATCAAAAACAGATGGTTGTCGGTTCCGCCGGAGACGATATGATACCCCTTATCCTTTATGGCCTCGCACATGGCGGCGGCGTTTTCGACTATTCTCTTTTGATATACTTTGAATTCCGGATTGAGCGCTTCCTTCAGGGCGACGGCCTTTGCAGCAATGATGTGCATCAACGGGCCGCCCTGTATGCCGGGCATGACGGTACGGTCGAGATCGGCGGCGTACTTGTCTTTGCAGAGTATCATCCCTCCTCGCGGTCCGCGCAAAGTCTTGTGCGTCGTGGTCGTCACGAAATCAGCGTATGGCACGGGTGACGGATGTATCCCGGCCGCTATCAGTCCGGCAATATGGGCCATATCGACCATGAGATATGCCCCACAGCTGTCGGCCGCCTCGCGAAATTTCTTGAAATCGATAATTCTGGGATAAGCCGATGCTCCCGCAATGATGAGTTTTGGCTGCACTTCTTTGGCCATCGCAATCAGGGCGTCGTAGTCGATGGTTTCGGTTTCTTTGTTGACCTGATAGCCGTGGATTTCATACAGCATGCCCGAAAAGTTGATGGGGTGCCCGTGGGTCAGATGACCACCGTGGGACAGGTCCATACCCATAACTTTATCACCCGGTTTTAGAACCGTGAAATAGACCGCCATGTTGGCCTGTGAGCCGGAATGGGGCTGGACGTTGGCGTGATCGGCCTTGAACAGCTCTATGGCCCGTTCACGGGCGAGGTTTTCGGCGACGTCGACAAACTCACAGCCACCGTAATACCGTTTACCGGGATAACCTTCGGCATACTTATTAGTCATAATGCCGCCGGCGGCTTCGAGAACCGCTTCGGAGACGAAATTCTCCGACGCGATAAGTTCCAGTTTGGTCGATTCGCGGAGTGTTTCATGCACGATGGCATCGTAAATTTCCGGGTCGACCAGCCTTAATTGACTCATTTTATCCTGCCTGTGATTTATTCCGTTACAACCGGGCCGTCGGGCTTTTATGCCGACTCGGCCCTCGATATTTTTTCCAGTCTGCGGCTGTGACGTCCCCCTTCGAATTCCGTCTCCAGCCAGGTTAGTACTATATCTTCAAGTTTGTTTTCCTCGATGTACTTCTGCGACAATGTCAGCACGTTGGAATCATTGTGCAGCCGGGCATAAAGGGCCATGTCTTTATTAAGACACAGTGTCGCACGGATGCCTTTGACTTTGTTGGCGACAATGGTCATACCGTTGCCGGTCCAGCAGACGGCCACCCCGCGATCGGCCTTGTGTTCCGCCACTTCCCGGGCGACTTTCAATCCAAAATCGGAATAGTCAACCGAATCTTTGCCAGTGGTGCCAAAATCCATTACTTCATGACCCAGCTTTTCGAGGATGTGCTTGACTTTCTCTTTGTACTCGAAGCCCGCGTGATCCGAACCGATGGCTATTTTCATGCTCTCTCCTATTTGGCGGCCACACCTTTACCGGTTGGAACGTACGTCAACCAGCCGTGTTTGTCGTCGGCCCGGCCTTCGAGAATATCGAAGAAACGGCTTTGCAGTTTTTCGGTAAGCGGGCCCCGGCGTCCGGAACCGATCACGACGTCGTCGATCTGAGCCACCGGCGACACCTCGGCTGCCGTCCCGGTAAAAAAGACCTCGTCGGCGATGTAGAGCATCTCGCGCTGCACGTTTTGCTCGATCACTTCAAAGCCCATTTCGCGAGCCAGAGTAATGATCGTATCGCGTGTTATGCCGGGCAAAATCGACGCCGCCACCGGCGGGGTGTACAATTTACCTTTCATAATGAGGAATATGTTCTGGGCCGAGCCTTCCGACACATGCCCGTAAACATCAAGCCCGATCCCCTCGGCAAAACCGCGCGCGACTGCTTCCATTTTGATCAACTGGCTGCCCATATAGTTGGCTCCCGCTTTGGCCATCATGGGCATCGTATCGGGAGCGTTACGCCGCCAAGTTGAGATACAAGCCTTGACGCCTTTTTCCAGCGCTTCCGGCCCGAGATAGGCGCCCCACGGCCAGACGGCGATCGCCACATCGACCGGGCATTTCGACGGATCCACACCGAGCGAGTCATAACCGCGATATACTATCGGGCGAATATAGCAAGCTTCTATACCGTTGGCGCCAATCAATTCCAGAGCCGCGCTGAATATTTCGTCTTTGGAATAAGGAATTTTCATGCGATAAATCTTGCACGAATTGAACAGACGGTCGATATGATCGCGATGCCTGAAACAAGCCGGGCCTTTGGGCGTTTTGTAGCACCTTTCCCCTTCGAAAATAGAGGAACCATAATGCACGACGTGAGAAAGAACGTGAATTTTGGCGTCGTCCCACTTGACCATTTTGCCGTTCATCCAGATATAATCGACTTTATTAAAAGGCATGTTACTTCTCCTCAATCATTTGAAGATTGAAATATATAAGTTTTGTCTGTCGTCAATATAAAGAATCGGATTTTTAAATTCAAGCCTCTTATCGCCGGTGCAAGTCGTTGATATTATTTATATTAACATCGTAGAGGCATTTCTTGCCAATAAACTCCTAATATGCGTATTATAGCTGTAAATTTTATACAATTAAGGACGGATAAAATGATTAGGCAGATTAAATCCGAACAGCGGCATTTCAGCGATTTCGGCTGGCTGAAAACCTACTGGCTATTTTCTTTCGCAAACTACTTTGATCCCGAAAATATTCAGTTCGGGGCGCTGCGCGTCTTCAACGATGACGTCGTGCTTCCCGGCAAAGGTTTCCCGACGCACCCGCACCGGGAGATGGAGATAGTCACGATCCCGCTCGAAGGTGAAATCACGCACAAGGACAGCATGGGCAATGAAGGCGTCATTAAGGCCGGTGAGGTGCAGCGCATGTCAGCCGGGACAGGCCTTACTCATTCGGAATTCAACCTGTCCGACACAAAGACCCATTTTTATCAAATCTGGATTTATCCGGACACTCCCGGCTTGAAGCCATCATACGATCAGAAAACTTTCGACCTTTCAGAATTTAAGAACAAGCTGGTTGCGGTGGCCTCGGGACAGAACGTTCCCGGCGCGGTAACTTTTCATACGGATGCCACCATCTACAGGGCCGAACTGGATAAAGGCAAAAATATCAGCTTCACCGCCGGAGAATCTCGGCGGATATTTGTCTATGTAGGCAGAGGCAAAATCGAAATAAACGGTCGGGAGCTTTCCTCCAACGACCAGGCGCGAATCGACCTTGAAAATAAAATAGACATAAAATCCATCGACGACAGCAGCGTTATCCTGATCGACGTGCCCTCCTGCAAAGGCTGGGGTTACGATGAAAAAACCCTGAAAGGTTCATGATTTTTTAGTGGTTTGGCGGCCGGCATGACAATTATATTCCATGTAAATTTATTTTGAAAGGCATGGGATATTATGAAAAATTTACTTATTGTACTATTGTCGCTTATGATCCTTTCGGCGTGTGCCGAGAAAAATGGAACCTCGTCGCAGGAAGATTTCACTAAAATCGCCTTTATTTATCAGCCCAGCGCGACGCACAAAGACCAGACCGATATTATGACATTTCTGACCGGCCGCGGTTATGTGTTTCAGGCCTTTACTATGGACCAGGTTGCGACGGCTGATTTTTCCCAGTACCATCTGATTATAATCGACTCATGGATCGGCAGCGGCAGCGACTGGGGCTCGGTAGTGCAGGGCAATGCGATCCTTAATTCCGGTCTTCCGGTGCTGGGTCTCGGTTTTGGCGGCGCGCGCTTTTTCGGGGAGATAGGCCTGACCATCGGCTGGGACAACGGCGATTATTTTTCCGACACTACCAGTACAAGTTATTTAACCACTCAAATAACCACCGCCGACGGTCGCATTCACACCGATGCTGCCATTTTTACCACGCCGGATGAGATAACTATCACCCAGGATACGGTAATAGAAGTTTATCATCATTCTGGCATCATTGTCATTGACCGCGATGCCGGATTGTCTGATTCTGTCTCATACTTTGGCCGTCGTCCCGATTACCCGACACAATACCCTCTGCTGGGCGAAGGACGGCGCTATTTCCTGTGGGGATTTACTAATGCGCCGGGATCGATGACGGAAAATGGCAAGAATTTCTTTGTAAATGTAATTGAGTATATGGTCAATCGCTGACTGGGGCGACGTCTTTTCGAATCTCGGTTATTTCTTTTAATACATCATCGGCCAGAGCGACTCTGGCGAAGCCGAACGCAAGATTACGCAGAGTGGCTATGTGCATCTCTTCCGATGCCGCGCCGGTGGCATCGGCCAGAAAAGTAACCCGATAATCGCGCATGAACGCTTCCCGGGCGGTCGTCTCGCAACACAGGTTGGTCATCACACCCGAAATAACAATGTCTTTGATGCCCTTCCCTCTCAACACGGTATCGAGGTCGGTACCCAGAAACGATGAATAGCGGTGTTTGAAAATGACTTTTTCTTCTGGCAGCGGCGTCAGCTCTGAATTAATTTCGCTTTCGGGCGAGCCTTCGATAATCATGCCGTCCCACCACCAGCCGAGATTTCCGGCATCACTGCCATCGGGATGATGCACGTGTTTTGTATAGATAATCGGCAACCCGGCCTTACGAAATCCCTCGATCAGTTTTTTGACGGTTGGAATAATAACATTGCCATGCTCGAGCGACAGAGGCGACCCCGGTTCGACAAAAAAGCGCTGCATGTCAATGACCATGAGGGTCGTCTTATTGCGATTGAGCTTCCAGCTATGTGTATTGACCGGAGAGATTTCCTCAAGCCATTGACGAGCCTTTTCGGCCAGATTTTTTTGAGTTACGAATGATGCCATAACTAATTAAATGTCGGGTTTCTTGTCCCGTCAAACGGGATTCGGAACCCGACCTGCCTTTAGATCAAGCCTGCGTGATTTCTCTTAATACTTCGCGGGCGATAACAATGCGCTGTACTTCCGACGTGCCTTCACCGATTTCGCACAGTTTCATATCACGATAGTACCTTTCGACGGGATAGCGCTCGGTATAGCCGACCCCGCCGAGAATTTGTATCGCCTGATCGGTGCAGAAGTGCGCCACTTCGGACGAGTACATCTTGCACATGGCCGACAACTTGGTATGGTTATGCCCGTTGTCCTTGAGCCAGCAAGTCTTGTACATAATCAGACGAGCCGCTTCGATCTGGGTCGCCATATCGGCCAGTTTGAACTGTATCGCCTGATTGCGGTTGATAGGCTTGCCGCCCTGAATCCGGCTTTCGCTGTATTTTGCGGCGGCGTCGAGTGCACCCTGCGCCAGACCGATACCCATCGCACCGATAGAGATACGTCCGCCGTCGAGAGTGATCATGAACTGCTTGAATCCCTCGCCTTCCTCACCGAGCAAGTGCCAGGCCGGGAATTTGAGATCGTCGAAGTGCATGAAAGCCGTGTCCGACCCACGGCAACCCATCTTGTTTTCTTTCTTACCGATGGAGAAGCCTTCCATGCCCTTTTCTATGACGAACGACGATATACCGTGTACTCCGCCTTCGTTGCTTGTACGGGCAGTTATTATCGATGCTTTGCAGACGTTGGCCGAGGTGATCCAGCACTTAGTACCGTTGACGATATACCCGTCGCCGGTTTTCTCCGCCCGGGTCTTGGTTCCCCCGGCGTCGGATCCGGCTTCGGGTTCGGTCAGACCGAAAGCAATCAGGTCCCCTTTCGCGGCGGGTGGAAGATATTTCTTCTTTTGCTCGTCGGTCCCGAAATAATTTATCGGGAACGTCCCGAGCGAGTTGTGTGCCGCCAAAGTCAAACCGGTCGAACCGCAGACGCGCGAGACTTCTTCTACGATGATGGCGTACTCCGCAGTGGCCAGCCCCAAACCGCCCAGGTCTTTCGGTATAATACAGCCCCACCAGCCTTTGTCATTGATCAGCTTATGGACTTCCTCCGAATAGATCTGTTCGCGGTCTACCTGCGCCGAATGGGGAGCGATTTTCTTTTCACAATAGTCGCGGACTTCCCGCCTTAAGTCTTTGTATTTTACGTCAAAATCCATGATTATTCCTTAAGCAGGTCTCTTGAAATAACTATACGCTGTGCTTCCGACGTTCCTTCATAAATTTCCGTGACGCGCGCGTCGCGGAAATAGCGCTCGACCGGATATTCTTTAACGTAGCCGTAACCGCCGTGAATCTGCACGGCTTGATTGGTTACGAAATTGGCGGTCTCCGAAGCGACCAGTTTGGCCATCGAAATCTTGCGCGAATGGCGGCCTTCTGCATCTTTCAAAACCGCCGCCTGATAAACCATCAGGCGCGCCTGCTCGATACGCGTCGCCATATCGGCCAGCTTGAATTGAATCGCCTGGAAGTTACTCAACGACTGTCCGAACTGCTTGCGTTCTTTGGAGTATTTCAGTGCTTCCGCAAACGCCGCTTCGGCTATACCCAGAGCCTGGGCACCGACACCGACCCGGCCGTTATCAAGAAGCGACAGCGCGATTTTGAAACCCGAGTTTTCTTCGCCAAGCAGATTGGCTTTGGGGACACGGGCGTCCATGAAAGATATCTCACGCGTATCGGAACACTTGATACCCATCTTCTTTTCGGGAGCACCGAGGTTCATGCCGTCGATTCCCGGCGGAACCAGAATGGCCGAAACGCCTTTGGGCCCTTTTTCGGGATCGGTCAGGGCAAAGACAACAGTCAGCCCCGCGAACTTGGCCGATGTCACCCAGCTTTTGGTGCCGTTGAAGACATAATCGTTACCGTCGGCTATCGCCTGGCATTTCATACCGCCGGCGTCGGTGCCGCTGTCCGGCTCGGACAGCGAGTACGCTCCGATAATCTCCCCGGCCGCCAGTTTCGGTAAGTACTCCTGCTTTTGCGCGTCGGTGCCGTACATCTCGATCGCTTTGATCGTCAGCGAATTGTGGACGCTGATCGTAATCGCCAGCCCGGCACAGGCCTTGGATATTTCCTCGATACACAATGCATAGCTGAGGGTATCGGCCTGAAGACCGCCGAATTCTTCCGGCGCCAGCAAACCGAAAAATCCGAGCTCGGCCGTCTCCTGCAAAAGCTCCGGCGGCATTTCGGCTTTGGCATCGAGTTCCTCGGCTATTCCATACAGCCGCTTCTGGGCAAATTCGCGAGCGGTATCGCGCAACAGGATTTGATCTTCGCTTAAGTTTAAATCCATAATCGTTTATCCTTGCTGGGTGTAATCATAAAAGCCTTTGCCGGTCTTTCTTCCCAGATAACCGGCTTCGACCATTTTCTTCAATAACGGGCACGGGCGGTATTTGGGATCGCCCAGACCTTCATGCAGAACTTCCAGGATAGCCAGGCAGACGTCCAGTCCGATAAAATCAGCCAGCGTAAACGGGCCCATCGGGTGTGCCATACCGAGCTTCATGACGCCGTCGATTGCTTCTACCGAACCGACGCCCTCGAATAGCGCAAATATCGCTTCATTGATCATCGGCATAAGAATGCGGTTGGCGATAAAGCCGGGATAGTCGTGCGACGGAATCGGGGTCTTGCCAAGCTTACGGGCAAGTCCATCGACCAGTTCGAAAGTCTCCATCGACGTGCCCAGACCGCGAATCATCTCGACCAGCTTCATCATCGGCACCGGGTTCATGAAATGCATGCCGACAACTTTATCGGGGCGCTTCGTGGCGGCACCTAGCTTGGTAATCGAAATAGACGATGTATTGGAGGCCAGGATCGTATCCGGCGGGCACATAGAGTCGAGCCTTTTAAATATATCAAGCTTGACGTTCAAATCCTCGAAGACGGCCTCGATCACTATTTGAGCGTCTTTGGCGTCGTCCATATTCGTCGACCCTTTTATCCTCGCCAGCGTATCGGTTTTGTCTTTCTCGGTAATCTTTTCTTTCGAGACCATGCGGTCGAGGTTTTTTCCGATCGTACCGAGCGCCCGGTCGAGAAAATCCTGCTTGGTTTCGATTAAAGTCACGTCGTATCCGGTCATGGCGCAGACGTGCACGATGCCGTTGCCCATTGTACCGCCGCCGATGACGGCTATCTTTTTTATGTCGTCAACTTTCATTGCCGTACTCCCTCCTGGGTTTATACCATTTCAATTGACAGCGCTACGGCGTGCCCGCCACCGAGGCAGAGCGTCGCCAAACCGTTTTTAAGACCGCGATCCTTGAGCGCATATATCAGCGTGGTTAAAACGCGTGCACCCGAGGCCCCGATGGGATGTCCCAGCGCTACCGCTCCGCCGTTCACGTTCACTTTATTCCAATCCCAGCCGAGCTCTTTTCCGTCGGCCAGCGCTTGGACGGAGAAAGCCTCGTTGGCTTCGATCAGGTCAAAATGATTGACATCGACACCCATCTTCTCACAAAGTTTGCGCACGGCATAAATCGGGGCGAAGAAAATCATTTCCGGTTCCACACCGGCAGTGGCATAATCGATGATGCGGGCTATCGGTTTGAGATTATTTTCTTTCATGAACTGCTCGGAGACGACTACGGTTGCCGAGGAACCGTCGTTGAGGCCCGGCGCGTTACCGGCGGTGACGGTGCCGTCTTTTTCAAACGCCGGACGAAGTTTCGCGAGCGCTTCAAGCGAAATTTTGGCGCGCGGACATTCATCGGTATCAAATTTTATGGCGTCGCCTTTTCTCTGAGGGATTTCGACCGGAAATATTTCGTCTTTGAACTTGCCTGATTCTATTGCGGCAACCGCTTTCTTGTGGGAATTATAGGCGAATTCATCCTGTTCTTCGCGGGTGATTCCGGCTTTGCGGCCGGTCAGTTCGGCGGCACTGCCCATGTGCCAGTTCTTGAAAGCGCACCAGAGGCCGTCGAGGACCATCGAATCCTGCAGCTTCTTGTCGCCGAATTTCAAACCACCTTTGGCCCCGTGCAGTACATATGGTGTGCCGGACATCGACTCCATGCCTCCGGCTACGACACAGTGCTGGTCTCCGGCGCGGATCGATTGCGCGGCCAGCATGACCGATTTCAATCCCGAGCCGCAGACTTTATTGATTGTGAACGCCGCCACGTGAGCCGGGACGCCGCCGAAAATCGCCGCCTGACGAGCCGGAGCCTGCCCGACACCGGCCTGAACAACCTGTCCCATAATCACTTCGTCGATTTTGGCAGGGTCAATATTGGCTCGCTTGACAGCTTCTTTTATGGCTAAGGCGCCAAGTTGCGTCCCCGTAAACGATGATAATCCACCCAGAAATGTGCCGATGGCGCTTCGGCAGGCGGAAACTATATAAGCCTGATTTTTATCTGACATTTATTCCTCCAACTTCTTTGGTTTTATGATCTTGCGTAATTAACTTATATAATAAAATTGCGACCGCAAAGCAAGACCTTGTAATTATAATGCTGGAGATATTCGTTTATTTTCTCATTGTCAGACTTGAGTTATCCACATTCCGATGTCTGGTCAATTATAAAAGCCAAAGCGGCATTATGGTGGGGCCTTATGGCATAATTAATTGATATATGGGCTGCTATAATTATTTTAGTTGACTGGATTTTAATAAAAATAGATTTTACATTCAGTCATTAGGAGATAATGTTGATCTTTAACATTGGCCAATAACTAACAACTTAAGGAGGGTGCGATGAAGAAGTTGGTTTTGGTGGCATTTCTCATTATTGCGGTTGCCGCGACCTGTTCTGCCGAGCAAAAGCTTAATCCGGTGCTGTATCTTGGCGGCGGGATTTCAATGCCGATAGGCCCCCAGGTTTTTAAAGACTACTGGAAAATGGGTGTTGGTTTTGGTGGTGGAATCGGATTTCAGTTAAATCCCAACATGGAGCTTATTGCCGACATCTACTATAACCAATTCAGTTTTGACGACAGCAAATTTCTGAGCGACATTGGCGTAACCGGAGCCAGCGTGGATGGATTGGAATTTAAAATGCTTGAAGTAATGGCCGATTTCAAATATGCATTTACTTCCGGCCAGGGAGAATCCAAGTTCAAGCCTTTCCTTATCGGTGGAGTTGGCATAGGCGCCGCTAAATTCGCCGATGCCACGGTAACCGGAGACCTTGGAACGAAAACGGTGCCGGCAAGCAGTATAAGTGAAAGCAAAGTAATGTTTGGAGCGGGTGCCGGATTCGATTATATGTTCTCTCCCAAGGCGGCATTTTGGCTTTTGGGTAGATTCAATATCGTCTCGACCTCCGGCGAAAGCACGACCTATCTTCCGGTACGAGCCGGTGTCAAATTTATGTTGGGTAGTAGCACCGAATAGTCATAATCGAATTCAGGAAAGCCGGGTTTTACAACCCGGCTTTTTTAATTGATTTTTCCGAAGCATTTCGCTATTAATTTGTAGTATATTTTCTTTGATTCAAAAACACTTTATGGGAGGAAAGATGAAAAATCTATCGATTTGTATGACTGCACTACTTTTCCTTGCCATCGGTGCAGCAGCACAGGATTCACCGGTCGACAAGGGGAGCTTCATGATCAGCGGACAGGCGTCCTATACCTCGCTGGGGGGCGACTTATTTGAAGATTACGCCGGAAACAGCATTAATCTTATAGCGATTAATCCCGGCATCGGTTATTTCACAACGCCGGGATTTATGATTGGCGGAGATTTCAGTATTCTTCATGCATCGTGGAGCGACGATGCCGATGCCACCCTGATCGGGTTAGGTCCTAAAATAGCGTATTTCTTCAATGCCAAACAGGATCGTACTGAACAAAAAGGAGCCTTTTATCCTTATATAGGGGCTTTTGGCCAGTACTTTTCAGTAAGCTTGGGTAATAATGATGCCTCGGCTTTCCTATACGGCGGAAAGGTCGGTTTTATATCCATGATCACGAATTCGGTTGCGATCGACGCC
>CAZMWI010000070.1:13277-15211 GCA_964569945.1 uncultured Ignavibacteriaceae bacterium | reverse complement strand
AGTACAAAAACAAACGCCCCGACTCGAATCGGGGCGTTTTGATATATGGCAAACAGTGACCGGAGATCTTAGAGAACCGCGTCGTCTGAAGTACAGACCAACTGACCCTGTTCGTTGATGGTCCAGGTGTCCGGAGCGGCATCGTCGTCGAGGACGGTGCTGTTGGCCGTAACCAGCAGGTTGGTGGCGTCGGCCGTGGTGATCGTATAGTCATATATAGCGGAAGCCATGATTTCAACACCGATTGTGGCAAAGGCGTTCGGAGCCCCGGCGTTGGCGGTCACACCCTGACCCCAGTAGGTATTGTTCTGCTGGCGGTAGGTGCGTTCCATAGTATAAATCTGCTTGAGCAGCTGCTTGGCTTCAGACTGCTTGGATTTGGTGGTGGCAGTCATGAAACGCGGAATGGCGAGCGCGGCCAGAATACCAATGATAACGACCACGATCATCAACTCGATAAGGGTGAAACCCTTCTGACGGTTGTGGAATTTGGTGAACATTTAAAATCCTCCTACAGATTTTAGTACTTTGGTTTTTGGTTTGCTCATTTTCACGCTTTATAATATGGCAAACCGAGTGCCAATGCCGTACGGCAATGTTATCGCACCGCCAATTTTGTTATAAACGCATAAGCCGCAACGAATAAAATTCTTCTTCTGCTTCCATATGTGGTTTAATCCCAACAGGTTTTGCCACCTTCCCATACCGGGGCCAATTGTCATTTGCCAAGAATTTGGCATTTTGCAATTCATGCACTATGGGGAAATTCCTATACTCGACAATTTGATAAGTACAATAAAAAAGGCGTGCCTTGCACGGCACGCCTGTACTTAGCTTGTTGCTATTTTACAACATAGCATCATCGGAGACACATAACAGGGTTCCGGTATTGTCTATAGTCCAAATATCCGGTGCGGGATCATCATCGAGATTGTTCGCGGTTGCGGTGGCCGTAAAAGCCATGGCATCGCCGTCGATGTGATAAACGTAATTGGACGAAGCCATTATTTCGATCCAGATGGCCTTGAATGCCTGAGGATTGGCCGAGCTGGCGTCGGCGGCCGGGATAAAGTATGTATTGCCCTGCTGGCGAAATGTCCTCTGATTGACATAAATCTGTTTAAGTATAAGCTTGGCTTCGCCTTGCTTGGTCCTGACCGGGACCGCCATCATCCTCGGTATAGCCATAGCGGCCAGAATGCCGATGATAACAACGACTATCATCAATTCGATCAGTGTAAAACCTGATTTTAATATTAACTTATTCACAATATACCTCTTGCCTTTGGCTAATTATTTATCAGGGTATAAGGCAAATGCTATACCGAAACGATCATCTTCTCGGTTATTTTCAAATTTCTTACCGCAATTTTAAAGTTGTTTAGTATTTGGACACAAAGGGACACTTAATCTTTTACAGATTTATCCAGTTGATACCTTTTCAATTTTCTGTATAAGGTGCTGTTGTCTATTCCAAGAATCTTGGCCGCTTTGGATTTTTGCCCCTGGGCCTGATCCATTACATAGTGTATATAGGCTTTTTCGATCGATTCCAGCGTCGGAGTCTTGGGGCTGTCGTCGGCCACCACCGATTCCCGGCGGTTTTCGACTATTTTCTGCGGAAAGTCGGTCGTCTCAATGACTTCGTCTTTCGACAGCAGGACCGCCCGCTCGATGCAGTTCTCGAGCTCCCGGACGTTCCCCGGCCAATGATAGCGATACAGCACTTCCATCGCATCCTGGCTGATATATTTAACCGGCAGATCGCTGCGCAGACAGTAATTCTTTATGAAATAATTGGCCAGAAGTGGAATGTCTTCCACCCGCTCGCGAAGAGGAATAATATTTATCGGAATTACGTTCAGCCGATAGAACAGGTCGGACCGGAACTGCCCGGTTTTGACGTCTTCCTCGAGGTTGGCGTTGGTCGCCGC